>JAEYQF010000186.1 GCA_023410155.1 Verrucomicrobiota bacterium
CGGCCCTGACTGACTGGCTCGACGGCAAGCTCGCGCGCGAGAGCGGGCAAGTGTCGACCTTCGGGCGATTCATGGATGCCGTCATCGATAAGGTGATGGTGCTTGGTATCATGATCGCTCTCGTGAACGGGGGCTATTTCCTCCACTACCGCATCACGGCGATGATCGTGCTGCTGTGCATCCTGGGGCGCGAATTTATGATCTCGGGTCTGCGCATGGTCGCTGCGACGAAAGGCGTGGTCGTCGAGGCGGACGCGGGCGGGAAACTGAAAACCTTCCTTCAACTCAACGCCATCGGCTGGCTGCTCGGCGCGCGGATGTTTTCGCAGGATTTCGGCGAGCTGTTCCAAGGCTCGGAGCAATGGTGGATCGGCGCGATTTACTGGATCGGCATGGCGCTCTTCGCGCTCTCCGCGGTGCTCACGCTCACCTCAGGCTACACGTATTTCAAACGCCACGGTCACGTGGTCACGGACTGAGCGATGCGGCTCGAGCAACCGAACTGGCCGCGCTTTCTCCCGAGCGGCAAAGTGATCGCCATCGCCACGCTGGGCCCATTAGGCCGCAAGCTCCCAGCGCCCGGCACGTGGGGTTCCCTCGCGGGCCTTTGCTACTTCACCGTCATCTTCTATCCGCTTGGCGTGATCGCGAATCTCGTGCTCACGGCGATCGGCACTTATCTCGCCGTCGCGTTTTGCGGCGAGGCTGAGTTTCGCATCGGGAAGAAGGATCCCGGGGAAGTGGTGCTCGACGAGTTTGTCGCGATGCCACTGTGTTTCCTGGCCTGGCCGTATCTCGTCGGGCCGCTGCCGGCTTGGGCCGTGTTTGTCGCGGGCTTCGCACTCTTTCGGCTTTTCGACATTCTGAAGCCCTTTGGCATTCGACGGCTGCAACACCTGCCGGGCGGGTGGGGCGTCGTCATGGACGATCTGGCCGCGGCGCTCGCGGCCTGCGGCACGATGCACGCGGCGAAGTTTGCTTGGGTTTACTCGCAGACGCCGTGAGCGACGCTGATGCGCCTCAGCGTTTGCGGCCGGCGTTGTAGCGGAG
The DNA here is from genome assembly GCA_023410155.1 of Verrucomicrobiota bacterium. Lineage (GTDB taxonomy): Bacteria > Verrucomicrobiota > Verrucomicrobiia > Opitutales > Opitutaceae > Opitutus. The sequence goes on from JAEYQF010000186.1 coordinate 1,051, forward strand.
ATCGACGCGGACCGAGGTGTTCACGCCGAAGTCCGAGCCATCCGGGCCCCACACGGCGCGTCCGCCAAACGTCAGCTGCGCGCGCGCCGTATTATCCTTCCGCTTCAAGATCGGGATCACGATGCTCGGCCGCAGCGCGTAAACCTGCTCGCTGCTCGAACTGAGCAGCGTGGTGTCGCCGATCGATGCGGCCACGATCACGCGGAAACGCGCGAAGTCCCGCGCCGCGCCCACCGTCAGCATCAGCGAATCCTGTCGGAGTTGGTTCTTGCGGAAATCCGGCGGCAGACTCGTCCGCGAAATAAGATCCGCGGACAAGGTCGCGAACCCTAGCACGTCCTTGGACGGCATCAGGTCGAAAGAGTTTGAGATATAAGGCACCCAGTGGCGCATCCCATCGGTGATTCCCGGGGGCGGGCGGCTTACCGCCGTCACGAAGTCCACGCCTGAGGCCCAGCCCGTTTGCTCGGTGATCGGCCACTCGCGCTTCACGCCTGCCTGCACCTCGTAAAGTCCATAGCCTGCCGAGTCTCGCAGGCCATGCGTGAAATAGGTGCGTGCCTCCGACCGGATCTCCCAGTGCTCCAGCGCCTGCACCCGCACTCCCACGGGCAGCCGGAAATAATCCTCGTGCAGCAAATCGCCGAAGCGAGGCCGCGCGATCAGTTGGACCGCGCCGGTGCGCGCGAAGCCGGGCAAGCCCAGGTCCAGCAGGTCCGGGAGCCGGTCGATCAACGACTCGAGCGCTTGCGCCGTTCCCGCCAGAGCCGAGTCGTTTTCCTCCTCGGTGGCGGAATCTTGCGCGCGCAGGAGAGGCGCGAGGGCGCAGAGGGAGACGATCCAAAACGTCCGCCACCTCGCGGTGCGGGACGGAAACGTGAACGGCATGGGTTAGGGGAGGGCTTGCAGATCGGCTGCCGGGATCTTCACCAGCAAACCTTGCTGCAACACGTCCACCGACAGCACCACGCCCTGCGGGTTCGAAGGATCGTCCACGAAACCCTCCAGCCCGTGCAGCGGACCGCCTGCGATCTTCACACGCCGCCCGCGCTTCAGCAGCGGCAACACCGTGAGTTCGTAGCCTGACGCCACGATCGTGCGCACATCGCCGAGCTGCTGCAGGAACTTCGGCTCGTCCTCCACCAGGATCGACCGCACCAGCAGATCCTGCTGATACAAGCGCGCGCGTTTCTCCACCGGCACTTTCGCGAACACATAGCCGGGGAAAAGCGGCTTGGTGAAGCGCTTGGTCTGCTGCCGGTATTTTCGCACGCTCGGCACGAGCGCCAGGTAGTGCTCGAAACGCTCGAGCGTGAGCAACGTCGCGAACTTTTTTTCACAGCGCGGCTTCGTGTGGCAAACCAGCCACTCGGAGACCGGACCCGCCGCGATCGATTTCGCACCCGGGTGATCGCTCGCCGAAGCGGAGGTCATGCCTTCGCCAGGAATCGGACCGCCGCGTGGTAACCCTCGAGGCCGAGCCCGCTGATCACCGCCACGCACACGGGGGCCGTGAGCGAATGATGCCGGAATTCTTCGCGTTTATAGATATTGGAAATGTGCACTTCGACTGCGCGCAGACCCGAGCCGGCGAGCGCATCGCGGAGCGCCACGCTCGTGTGAGTGAACGCCGCACCATTGATCACCAGTCCGTCGAACTTCGCCTCGGCGAGTGCCGCGATCTTGTCGATCAGAGCTCCCTCGTGATTCGATTGGAAGAATTCCAGCTCGGCGTGCCCGGCGAACTCCTGGCGGAGTGCGGTCTCGAGATCGGCCAGCGTGGCACGGCCGTAGATCTCCGGTTCCCGCTTGCCGAGCCGGTCGAGGTTGGGGCCATTGAGAATCGCGATGCGTTTCATGGGGAGGTCCTCACGAACACATGAAATGCCTCGCGGGAAAAGCCTGTTTTTGCGCCTCCTGAGTCGTGCCTGATTCTGGCACGACTCGAGCCGCACTCGGTCGCGACCCGGTGCAGACCGTGATGCGACTCGGACCGCACCTTGTCCCGACCCGGTCCGCACACGGTCCCGACTCGATCCGCCCTGGGGCGCGATTCAGAGCGGGTTGTCGGTCGGGATGAACTCCCACGGGAGTTTGAACTTCCTCGCGAGTTCTGCGGCCAGCGCGCTCACGGCATGAACCTCGGTCGCGTAGTGCCCGCACAAATACAAATTGAGATTCTCCTCCTGGGCCCGGTTGAACCATTCCTCGCGCAGCTCGCCGGTGATGAGTGTATCCACTCCAGCCGCACGGAGCTGGGGCACGGCGCTGTTGCCGCTGCCGCTGCAAAACGCGATCGCGGACGGACGCTCAGCGCCGCATTCGATGGCGATGATGCGCGGATAGTGTTCCTCGAGGCGCGCGCGGATGGCCGAGCGGGTGAGTTTCGAGGCGGCGATGCGGCCGATGTCGCCGCCTTCATTGGGCAGAAAGCCGCGCGTGGCCTTGAGGCCGAGCTGGCGGGCAAGCAGCGCGTTGTTGCCGATCTCGGGATGCGAATCGAGCGGGAGGTGGTTCGAGTAGAGCGCGCAGTCGCCGTTGATGAGCGTGGCAATCCGATCGTAGGCGGGGCCGGTGAGGGCGCGAGGCATGTCCCAATACATGCCGTGGTGCACGATGAGAAAATCCACGCCGGCCTCGACCGCGCGCTGGAAAGGCACGACACCCGCGTCGACGGCCGCGCCGATCTTGTGCACGCGTCCGCGGTTGGCGACTTGCAGTCCGTTGAAGGCGCCGGGCGCGTCCTTGAACACGGCGCGGCGGGTGCGTTTTTAGCAGTAATCGACCAGATCGGTGAGCTTGGCCATGCGACGCGAAACTGAGGGAGAAATGGCGAAAGGGGAAAGCGAAAGATTCCCTCACGCCGCGCCGAGCCGGCAGGCATGCGCGCTGAACCCGGCGCCGAAGCTGACGAGCCACAAGTCGCCCGCGCTCGTGTCGGCGCCTCGGCGCAGCGTTTCCTCGAGTGCGAAGAGCACCGACGGGCTACTCATGTTGCCGAACTTGCGGAGCGTCTCGCGGCTCGCGTCGAGCGGATAGGGCGCGACAACGGGCGCGAGCGCATCGAGCACATCGCGCCCGCCGGGATGGGCGACGACGGCGGAAACGGGACGCGGGCCGCGTTGCTGCCAGAGCTGCTGCACCGCGCCTGCGGCGAGCTCGGGGACGGAGCGGTCGAGTAGATTGCGCAGTTTGCCGTCGCGTTGTTCGAAGCGCAGCAGGTCGCGTTTCTCCGGGAGGTGCACGGTTTGGAACCCGAAACAGCGCAGGGCCGCGGCGTGCCGCGTCGTTGCCCGCCAGATCGTGGCGGCCGCGCCGTCGCTGAAGAGACACGCGCTCACGAGCACGCCGGTGTCGTCATCGAGATAAAAAGCCGCGGAGCAAATCTCCATGGCGATGCACGCGACGGTTGCTTCCGGACGCGAAGCCACGATGTGGCTTGCGGCGCGAAGGGTGGGGATGGCTGCGCCGCAGCCGAGTCCCACGAGATCCTGGAGGAACACATCGGTGCGCAGTCCGCAGCGCTCCGATACATAGCTGGTCAGCCCGGGGCAGAGATAACCCGTGCACGTGCAGATGAGCAGCGCGTCGATGCTGTCGAGCGGGATGCCGGACTCTTCGCAGGCGCGGCGGAGGGCCTTCTCCGCGAGGGCCGGGCCTTCACGGAGAAAGTTGGCATTGAGTTCATCGGCGTTGAGATCGAACACCCGGGAGGCGTCCTGCAGCGCGAAGTGGCGCGTCTCGATACCGTGGTCGCCTCGCAGGATGCCGTGAAGGGTCAGCGCCGAGCGCCGGGATAGCCGGGCTTTCACGCCGGAGCGTTGCACGATGTCCCAGCATTGGGCCTGGGTGAACGTCGTGTCGGGAACAGCGGTGGCGAGCGCGTGCAGATACATGGGGTCAGTGCAGGACACGGTGCAGTGAAGTAAGTGGCACGAGCCTCGCTCGATTCATCAACGCGAGCACCGCCTGGAAGCCGGGCTGGAGGATGAACGGGTGCATCAGATGGGCCGCGGCCAGCCGCACGCGGAATCGCTGCCGCAGGGAGCGCTGGACCGACTGACGCGTGGCGGACCAAGAAACTGCTCCGCGGGCAAACGCCACAAGAGGCTCGAGGGCGCACTCTGCGCTCTGGAAGGCCATGGCCATGCCGTTGCCGGTGAAAGGCGGGATCATCGCACACGCATCGCCGAGCCGAAGCTCCGGCGTGGTGCGCACGACCCGATCGCACTGCAGAGCCGCCACCGCGGAGAACGACGCCTCATCGACCTCGGCCGAACGGAGGCGGCTGGCGAGTTCGTCGAGACCGGCGGCGCGGAGGTAGGCGAGCATGATTTGGCTGCCTCGACCGCCCACAGAACGGCGCTGGAAAAAGCCGCAGAGGTTGACGCGCCCGTTCTCCACTCGCGCGGCCCCGACGTAAGCGCAATCACCGAGGTGAACCTCGAGATCGCGCAGGAGCGGGAAATCCAGCGCGTGAAGCTTGAGTCCGATCCACGATGTGCGGGCGCGGCGCCGCCCGAACGTGAGCACGCGGCCGGCGGCTTCGCCCGCGGTATCCCCGATCCGCTGATCCACGTGCAACTCACCTCCGAGCTCGACGAAGAGATCGGCCAGTCGTTCGTCGAGTGCGTGGCGACTCAGGCCCAGCGCGGGCGTGCGCAGACGCTGAAAACGCGTCGGGCGTCCAGCGCGCAACCAGGCGACATCGCGATTCAGCACCGCGTCGCCAAACACTTCCTCGATGCCGAGCGCGCGAATCGTGGCGGGAGCAAGGCCATTGATGAACTCGCCGCAGACACGATGGCGAGGGTAGCGGCCTGCTTCGAAGATTGCGACGGGGACGCCGGCGTTTCGCAGCGCGATCCCGAGGGAGAGTCCGGCGAGGCCGCCGCCGATGATTTCGATCTGACGCCTCATGGCCGGCGTCGCGCGATCATGCGATACGCGCCGAGCAGAGTTGTGTGGCATTCCCAATCCCACTTCTCGCGCGTGAGGCCGAGGAGACGGGGAAGCTCGTCGCCGAGAAAGCCTGCGGCGATGCTGACATGTCCGTCGTGAAGACTCACGTGGTTGGCGCCGGAGAGCCGCGCCACCAAGCGGTAGAGCGGCTGAAACGCGCGTCGTCGCGCGGGTTCGCATGCGAGAATCACGCGGGCACCGGTGCGTAGTTTTTCGCCGAGGTGGGCGAGCGCCTCGGTCGTAAATTGGTGGAAGATCATGTTGCCCAGGATCACAGGGTAGCGCGGGAAGCGGTCGAAACTGAGCAGATCTGCGCGGTGCCAGGTGCGTTCCGGGGGCCAGCGGGAGGGAGCGGGCCAGAGGTCGAGGCCGTCAACTGCGTGACCGCGAGCAGCGAGATAGGCGCAGAGTTCGCCGACTCCGGCGCCGAGTTCGAGCGCGACCGAGTGGCGCGGCATGACGCTTGGCCCCACGCGAGCGAACCACCGGAAGTTGCCCATGAGCGAATTGATGCGCCGCATATCACGGCGAAAGTGGAGTGCGTCCGGATGGTCGAAGGGCAGGGCATCCAGCAACTCCGGCTCCGTTTTGCGCAGCATGATCGAGCTGAAGGTTGCGCGGGTGCGACGTGGAGTCCAGAGTCGCGGGCGATTTCCATGTCCGACTCGTCCAGCCCTGTTGATCTCTTCTCGCAAGCCGCGGCGAATTTCCCTCATCGTCCTTCATGGGACGAATATTTCATGGCGACTGCCGTGCTCATGTCGTCGCGCTCGAACTGTGAGCGGTTGCACGTCGGCTGCGTGATCGTGACGGGAGGCGCTCGCAAGAACCGGATCGTGGCCGCGGGCTACAACGGATTCCTGCCCGGCACACCGCATGTCTCGCGGGTGCGTGACGGTCATGAGCAGGCGACGGTGCACGCGGAGCAGAATGCGATCGCAGATGCGGCGCGCCGCGGCAGTGCGGTCGAGGGCTGCGTGGCCTACGTCACGCATTATCCGTGCATCAATTGCGCAAAGATACTTGCGTCTGCCGGTATTGCGGAGGTCCGTTACCGCCTCGATTACCACAATGACCCTTTGGTGGCGCCGCTGCTCGCGGATGCCGGCGTGACTATCCTTCAGCTCTGATTTCCCGACCTGCGACATGCGCGAAAGCCGCGAAGCCTCGAAACTCTCCCTTGCTGGTTCGCTCCTGCTCGCCCATCCGAAGCTGCGGGATCCGAATTTTCGGCGGACGGTGATCCTCATGTCGCTCCACAATGGCGATGGGGCGATGGGCGTGGTGTTGAACCGGCCGCTGGGGAAACACTTGGGCGAGCTGAACGGCGATTTCGCCCTCGGTCCCTTGGCTTCGACTCCGCTCTTCGGCGGCGGCCCCGTGCAAACCGAGCAGTTGTTGCTCGTGGCGTGGCAACCGCAGGAAGACGGGTTCCGGCTACATTTCGGAATCGAGCCGGATCGCGCGGCCCAACTCGCCACCGAGGCGGGCACCCACGTGCGGGCGTTTCTGGGCTATGCCGGCTGGTCGGCGGGCCAATTGGAGAGCGAATTGGAGCAGGACACCTGGGTCGTTGCGGATTTGCCGGGCGGATTGCTTGAGTTGCCACAAGACGTTTCGCTGTGGAGCCGGGTGCTCGGCGTGCTCGGCGAGGATTGGCGGCTGCTCGCCAACGAGCCGGACGACGCCAGTCAGAACTAGCGTTTTGCGCTGCCGTTGCGGCTCGCGCGGAAGCACGGGGACATTTCAGTTGACAGGGGGTGCACCGCTCTCTGTTTTCCCCTCTTTTATGAAAGTTGTCTCCTCCATCAAATCGGCCAAGAAGCGTCACCCGGCCTGCCAGGTGGTGCGTCGTAAAGGCAAGATCTACGTGATCAACAAAGTCGAGCCGCGCTACAAGGCGCGCCAAGGCTGATTAACCCTCCATTTCCCGCCGTGAAAGCCGAAGGCCATCCCACTCTTAACAACGTCTGCTTCCTCGATATCGGAACCGGCCGTCGTTTCCTGACCAAGTCCACCATGAAGTCCGCCCGCAAGGAGCAGATCGATGGCCAGGACTATTTCATCGTCGTGCGCGACGTCACGATGGACTCCCATCCGGCTTACACCGGTGAGAAGCGCCTCGTCGACACCGCTGGTCGCGTCGAGAAGTTCACCACGAAGTTCAAGCGCGGCGCCAAGAAGTAAGCGCTTCGCTCCTTCACTCGAGTTGAGCCCGCCCTTACCGGCGGGCTTTTTTGTTGTCGGCGGGGGATTTGGGCTTGTTGACCGTGCCAGCGCTCCGTGTGTTTGCGCGGTGACAAAGCTGATCTGTTTCGATTGCGACAGCACCCTCTCGGCCATCGAAGGCATCGATGAACTGGCGCGCCTGCGCGGATCGACGGTGGGCGCTCAGATCGAGGCCATGACCAACGAGGCCATGGACGGAAGGATTTCCGTCGAGGCAGTGTTCGGCCGGCGACTGCAGATCATCGAACCGCGGCGTGAGGACGTGGCGGCGATCGGCCAACTTTACCTCAAGACGATCGAGCCCACGGCGAAATCCACCATCGCCGAACTCGTGGCCCGTGGCTGGACGCCCGTGATCCTAAGCGGCGGCTTCAGACCGGTCATCGC
>JAEYQF010000290.1 GCA_023410155.1 Verrucomicrobiota bacterium
GGGTTGTTCATAGTTTTCAGTTATTCCAAAGTCGCGAGGGGCGCTGGTCACAAACCTGCGCCCTTACTGTTTTCTGGGGCTCGACCGCGCTGCCGTGCCCGCGGACTTGTCTGCCGCTCTAGCGTGCGCTTGGCTCGGGCCATGCCCGACTTCCGCGTTTTCTGCGCTCCGGATTCCGCCGAGCCCCAGGAGATTACTCTCACGGCCGATGAGTCTCACCACTTGATCGCCGTGAACCGCGCTCGGGCCGGTGACACCGTGGTCGCCTTCAACGGCCGTGGCTCGGAGTGGGTGTGCGAGTTGGTTTCGGACCGGAAAAATGCCGCCACTCTCAAGGTTCGCTTCCCGCAGAAAACGAAGCCGCTCGCTTACGAGATCACACTCGGCCAGGCGCTGCCCAAAGGTCCCTCGATGGACGCCATCGTGCGCAAGGCCACCGAGATCGGCGCTGTCCGCATCGTGCCGATCGAGAGCGAACGCACCCAGGTCCACTTCGACGGTGACCGCTCCGACAAAAAGATCGAGAAATGGCAAACCGCCGCGCTGGAGGCCGCCAAACAGTGCGGCAATCCCTTCCTCCCGGAGATCACACCGGTGCAAAAGGCCGATGCGTTCATCGAGAGCGCCCGCGGCTATGACCTGAAACTCATCGCCAGCCTACACCCCGGTGCCAAGTCGCTGAAGACCGTGCTCGCGCATTTCCGCGGTGCGCAAAATCGCGCCCCGCAAAAAGTGCTCTGGATGATCGGCCCCGAAGGTGATTTCACGCCTGCCGAGATGAGTCACGCCGCCAGCGCCGGTTTCGAACCGATCACGCTCGGCCCGCTCGTGCTCCGCTGCGAAACCGCCGCCGTCTACGCCCTCAGCGTCCTCAGCTACGAGCTGCAGAACGCCTGAGTTCTAAACCACAGAGGCAGCAAGTTCAGACCTGCAGAGGTTTTCTCTGTGTCCTCTGTGTCCTCTGTGTCTTCGTGGTTCAACAAACTCACCAGACGAGCAATCCGCCGGCAAACGTCAGGCCGGCGCCGACGCTGCAGAAGATGATGCGGTCGCCCTCGTTGAAGATGCCTTCCTCGGCGGCCCACCCCAGCGCCATCGAGACGCTCGCCGCGCTCGTGTTGCCGTATTGAGCGATCGTCATGACGAATTTGTCGTAGGAAATCCCCACGCGTTTGCTCACGGCTTTCAGGATGCGCTCGTTCGCCTGGTGCGGCACCACCCACGCGATGTCGTCGGGCTTCAGTCCTTCGCGCGCGAGCGTCTGCTCGATTTGCTCCGAGAATCCGACGACCGCGTGCTTGAACACCGCCGTGCCGTCCATCTGCAGGTAAAAATTCGCCAGCTCGCACCCTGGGGCGCCCGGCCACGGCATGCGCGCGCCGCCGCCGAGTCGTTGGATCGCTTCAAACTGCGACGCGTCTCCCGACAGCCCCATTTGGTGTAATCGGTGACCGCCTTCGCCACGCGTGAGAATCGCCGCGCCCGCACCGTCCCCGAAAAGAAAAGCCGTGCTGTGATCCGCGGGATTCGTGATGCGCGACAACAATTCCGCGGTCACCACGATCAGGTTTTTCGCCGTGCCGGAGAGGATGAGCGATCGCCCAAGTTCCAGCGCATACAGCCAGCCCGAGCACGCCGCATTCAAATCAAACGCCAGCACGCGCGGGATGCCGAGTTGTCGGGCGAGCGCGCTCGCCATCGCCGGCACCGGTTGATCCGGGATCAGCGTCGCCATGATGATACCGTCGATCTGCTCGGCCTTCATGCCGGCCTGCGCCAGCGCATGCTGCACTGCCGTCGCGGCGAGCGTCGTGGCGGATTCGTTCTCTCCCGCGTAACGGCGCTCGCGGATGCCCGTCAGCCGCACGATTTCTTCCTCCGTGCGGTTCGGGAATGCTTTCAAAATCTCGCTGTTTGCCCGCACGGCGACGGGGGCGGCGTGGCCCACGCCTGCGATGCAGACGGTGTTCGTAGGAGCAGTGCTCATCGGCAAAAGGAGGCTGGATCAGCCTTTGCGCTTCGCGAGATAGCGCGTCACGTCGTCGCCCGACACGCGCCCGCCCGGGCCCGTGGCTTCGATGTCGGTGAGTTGCGCCGGATCGAGTCCGGCTTCCTGCGCGAGCTTCGTCGCGCGAGGAGTCCAGATGAGGGCCGCCGCGGGTTTCGCCGCCGCTGCACCGGCCGTCGCGCCGCCTTTGGAGATCAGATGACGCTGACTCTCGTCCGAGGTCTCGATCTGGCAAAAAATCTGCCCGGAAACCAACGTGTCGCCGCCCTTCGCCCCAAGACTCTTCAAGACGCCATCGCACGGCGCCTCGTATTCGAACGTGGACTTATCGCTCTCGAGCTCGGCCACGACCTGACCCTTGGTCAGCTGGTCGCCGGGTTTCACCTTGATCGAGATGACGTTGAGCTCGCTGACCGTCGCACCCATGGAAGGCACGGGGACATCGATGAGGAAGGTTTCCATGAGGCCGCAAAGTTGAGCCGTCCGCCGCAATCGGGTCAAGGGAGCCGGCGGGGAAAACACGGTGCGTATTTTGCGCAAAAAACATCTTCCCCGGAGCCCGTTTCTGCCCGTGCTCGTGATCGGTTTCCATTCCGAGCAAGAGCACGAGAAAGATCGATCCGGCGCGCACCGTCGCACGACCGTGTGCAGACCTTGGCCCGACCGTGTCCGCATCGTGGCACGACTCGGGACGCACACGGTCCCGACTCAAACCAAACCGCGGCGCGACTCAGGCGTCTGATACGAACTACGAACTTTGGCGCGGCAGCGCCGGTAGGGATGCCTCTCTGAGCCGTCCGCGTGCACGCCACGAATCTTGGTCGTTTCGGGCGCCTCGGTGAGGCGTCCCTACCGCATCCTAACTACCCTCACCCTCAGGCCCGAACCGCGCGCCAGATGGCAAGGCACGTTTCCAACAGCTTGGGCAACTCGGCCAGCGGGATCATGTTCGGTCCATCGCTAATCGCGTTGGCCGGATCAGGGTGGGTTTCCAAAAACAATCCGTCCGCGCCGGCCGCGAGTGCCGCTTTCGCGAGCGGCGGCACGAACTCGCGCTGGCCGCTGCTTTTTCCACCGCCCGCTCCGGGCAATTGCACACTGTGCGTTGCGTCGAAGATCGTCGGATAGCCGTTCTGCCGCATGATCGAGAACGAGCGCATGTCCACGACCAGGTTCTGGTAACCAAAGGTCGTGCCGCGCTCGGTCTGCCAGACTTCGGCCGCCTGGCCGTCGCGCAGTTTGCCGGTGACCCACTGCATCTCCTGCGGCGAGAGAAACTGGCCCTTCTTCACGTTGACGATTCGGCCCGTGGCGGCGGCGGCGAGCAAGAGATCGGTCTGGCGGCAGAGAAAGGCCGGGATCTGCAACACGTCGACGACCTTGGCCACTTCGGCCACTTGCTCGCGCTCGTGGATGTCGGTCACGACGGGGAAACCGTAATCGCGCTTCACCATCGCGAGCAGTTTCAGGCCTTCCTCGAGTCCGGTGCCACGGTCGCCCGCGAGCGAGGTGCGATTCGCTTTGTCGAACGAGCCCTTGAAAACGATCTTCAAATCCGGCTGCGCGGCTTGGATCTGTTTCAGTGTATCCGCCACCGCACGACACGTGCGCTCGCCCTCGAGCGAGCAAGGCCCGGCGAGAACGAGAAGTTTTTTCGGGTCGTAAAACATGGAGGGGAAAGTCGTGCGCTACGGCTAAATGCTTCGGGACGTCCTTTTGCCACGGAGGACACAGAGCTCGGACACAGAGTTCACCGAGGCAGAATGGATGGATTTTCTCTGTGAATTCTGTGTCCGAGCTCCGTGCTCTCTGTGGCTCATGCCTTGGCTTTCGCCTTCGCCGGCTTGGCGGGCTTCTTCTTCACCTTCGCGCCGCCTTTTTTGTTTTTAATCGTGGCGGCGATGAACGCGGCGAAGAGCGGGTGCGCCTTGTTGGGCTTCGACTGAAACTCCGGGTGCGCCTGCGTGCCGAGATACCACGGGTGGCCCTTCAGCTCCATGATCTCGACGAGATTGCGACGGGGATTCACGCCGCTCACGACGAGGCCACCGCGCTCGAGCTGGCCGACGTAGGCGTTGTTCACCTCGTAACGGTGACGGTGCCGTTCGCGCACGGTGGGCTGCCCGTAGGCTTTGGCCGCAAGCGTGCCGGGCTTGAGCGCGCACTCGTAGCTGCCGAGGCGCATCGTCGCGCCTTTATCCACGATCTTCTTCTGCTCCTCCATCATGTTGATGACGGGGTGCGGCGGGTTCGCCTCGAACTCGGTGGAGTTGGCGCCGGCGAGTTTCAGCACGTTGCGCGCGAACTCGATCACCGCGATCTGCAGGCCGAGGCAGAGACCGTAGTAGGGAATTCTGTTTTCGCGCGCGTAACGCGCCGCGGCGATTTTGCCCTCGGTGCCGCGATCGCCGAAGCCGCCGGGGACGAGAATGCCGTCGAGGCCCTTGAGGATCGCGAGGCCGCCTTTTTTCTCGAGGTCCTCGGCGTCGATGCGGACGACGTTCACGCGGCAGTTGTTCGCGATGCCGGCGTGTGTGATGGATTCGTAAACGGATTTATACGCGTCCTGCAGCTCGATGTATTTACCGACCACACCGATCGTGACCTCGTGCACGGGATTGAGGATGCGCGCGACGATCTGATGCCAGATGTTTTTCGCGGGCGGCGGATTTCTGAATCCAAAGAGATCGAGCACGAGTTGGTCCATGCCCTCTTTCTGCAGCGCGAGCGGCAGCTCGTAGATCGAGTTGGCCACGTCGGCGCACTCGATCACCGCCTTCACGGGCACGTTGCAGAACATCGAGATCTTGTCGCGCAAGCCGGCGTCGAGCGGGTGATCCGTGCGGCAGACAAGAATGTGCGGCTGGATGCCGATCTCGCGGAGCTTCGCGACGGATTGCTGCGTGGGCTTCGTCTTCAGTTCACCCGCGGCGGCGACAAACGGCACCAACGTCACGTGGATGAACACCACGTCGTGCTGCCCGACTTCGAGCGCGAACTGACGCATCGCCTCGAGGAACGGCAGGCCCTCGATGTCACCGGTCGTGCCACCGATCTCGGTGATGAGCACATCGACATCCTTCGCCGCGCCATAGATGCGCTCCTTGATCTCGTTCGTGACGTGCGGGATCACCTGCACGGTTTTCCCCAGATAATCACCGCGACGCTCCTTCTGGATCACGCTCTCGTAAACCTGCCCCGACGAGAGGCTGTTGACCCGCGAGAGCTTGCCGCTCGTGAAACGCTCGTAGTGGCCGAGGTCGAGATCCGTCTCCGCACCGTCCTCCAGCACATACACTTCGCCATGCTGAAACGGGCTCATCGTGCCCGGATCGACGTTGAGATACGGATCAAATTTCTGGATACGGACGGTGAGCCCGCGCAGCTCCAGGAGCGCGCCCAGCGACGCCGCTGTCAGGCCTTTGCCCAGCGACGAAACCACTCCGCCCGTCACGAAGATGTATTTCATCGGGTTGGGTTAAACGGGGGGCCAACGGGGTGACAAGAAAAGACTCCGCCCGCGCTTCACGGCAGCCTGCACCCGCACCACGGAAGCGTCCGCAATCAGTGAAACACCAACCAGATCGTCGTCGCGAACCCCACGATCAACACCACGGCCAGGAGCAGGTAGAGACTCCACTTCAGCAGCTTTGCTAACAACCAGATGAGCACCGCTGCTACGATCGTGAGGCAACCCACCACAAACCACCGCGGATAAGCGGCCAGCGAGTTGAGCATCGCAGAGATCTCGGTCGACGAAGGCACCGCGAGCGTTAAGCCGCGCACCCGCCGCGACTCCAAGCAAAATGATTTGCGCCGTTCCGCCGGGGGCGCGCCTACTCTGGTCGCGAATGAACTCGAAGCCCCAACTGCTCGCCTGGCTCACCTGCGACGGCGTCCACATCGATCCCGGCACCGGCAAGCACACGATCCTCGGCGTATTCTCGGACATCCATGCGCACACCTTTCCCTTCGCGCATCCGTTCATGATCTGGTTTCTCACGCTGACGGACTGCGCGCCCGGCACCCATACGATGCGCCTCTCGCTCGGCATCGATCCGCAGGCCATGCAACCGCTGATCGAGCGTCCGTTCGAGTCGGCGAGTCCGCTCCACCGGATCAATCTCATCAACGAGATCCGCGGCCTTACCTTCCCCGCTCCCGGCGATTACTCGCTCCTCGTCGAGATCGACGACGAACCGCTGCTCGCCACCAGTCTCACGGTCGCCCGCGCGGGCCGCTAAGTTTCCCGCTTCAACTTACCAGAAAATGTCCTCCCATCGCTTCGACCTCCTCGGCGTCGGTTCGCCGATCATGGATCTGCTCGCGCCCGTGCCGCTTGAGTTCCTTCAACACGTGCCCGGCGAAAAAGGCGGCATGGTGCTCGTCGACCACGACCAGATGGAGAGCATCCTCAAGCATCTCGGCCGTGCACCGGCGCACGCCACCGGCGGCTCCGCGGCCAACGCCACCTTCAACGCCACCCGCCTCAACCTGCGCACCTCATTTCTCGGCAAACTCGGCAACGACGAACTCGCCCGCATCTACCGCGAACGTTTCGCCGCGGTCGGCGTCGACACCTCCCGCTTCAAGGAGGGCAACCAAGCCAACGCCCGTTCGCTCATCCTCGTCACGCCCGACGCCGATCGCACGATGCGCACGCACCTCGGCGCCGCGATGACGCTCTCGCCTGACGAGATTTCGCCCGCCGATTTCGCCGGCGCCCGCCATGCGCACATCGAAGGTTACCTCGTCTTCAACCAGGCTCTGGCCGACGCCGTGCTCGCCTCCGCCCGCGCCGCCAGTTGCACGGTGAGTCTCGATCTCTCGTCGTTCGAAGTCGTCGGCGCCTCGCGCGCGTGGCTGTTCGGACAATTCCACAAAGGCATCGACGTGGTCTTCGCCAACGAAGACGAGATCCGCGCACTCTTCGAAGACCAGACCTCGCCCTACGACGTGCTCACACGCCGACTCGCCGATCTCGGCGTGCTCGCCGCCGTGAAACTCGGCAAAGACGGCGCCTGGATCGCGTGCGAAAACGAACTGCACCGCATCGAACCCGTCCGGGTGAGCGAAGTCCTCGACACCAACGGCGCCGGCGATGCGTGGGCCGCGGGTTTTCTCGCCGGCTATCTCCGCGACTGGCCGCTCCCCCGCTGCGGGGCCCTCGCGTCGCTCATGGGCGCCGAAACTGTGCGCCACATGGGCCCGTTGATTCCCGACGTCGCCTGGCCCGAAGTCCTGCCGCGTATCCAAAAAATCTGACAACCGGCTGCCGGACGCGACGGGCGCGACTTCCTCCGAGACCTCCGCCTGAACGCCACGCACAGCGGGACACGCACAGCGGGGACACGAACCGCCGGCAACGGAGTGCCGTCCCTATCAGCGCGGCCGCCCCCACGCGAAAACGCAACGCCCGCCCCTCTGCCTCCGCTGCCACCCCTCTCCACCTTCACCCCAATTCCATTGTCATATAA
>JAEYQF010000353.1 GCA_023410155.1 Verrucomicrobiota bacterium
GTGAAAGGCTGGCGTGTATTGGAACGGTTGAAGAACGATCTGGGCACACGCCACATCCCGATCTGTGTCATCTCCACTGATGATGCTCGTGAAAAGTCGATGTCCTCCGGGGCCATGGCCTTCGTGGCCAAACCGATCCAGAGCAAGGATGTGCTTGATGGAATGCTCGATCTGCTCGACCGGTATAATGGACGCCGGAAGGATGTTCTTGTGGTGACCAATGATGCAAAAGAGGCCGATCGGATCATTACATCGGTAGATGCCGACGATCTGCGGATCAACGCGGTGAAACCCACCTCCCGACAACTGGCCAAGTGGAAGAAGCAGCCGGTCGATATGCTCATTCTTGGCAAAGGCGCCGCAGAAATGATGAGCGATCTTGAGCTCATGTTCCATTCACCCGCTGAAGCGATCGATAAACAATTCCCCGTCATCTTCTTCAGTGAGGGTGATGCCGATGATGTAGGCCCGATCAAGGAGTTGAGCAAACGGCTGGGTACCAATTACTCTTTGCGTAAGGCACGCTCATCTGAACGATTGCTCGATCTGGTGTGTCTCTACCTGCATCGTAACATACCGCAACTTCCTGGCCCGTTGCGTCAAAAAGTGATCGACCTGCGCAGCAACGATCGATCGTTGAAAGGCCGCAAGGTGCTCATAGTTGATGATGATATGCGCAACATCTTTGCCCTCACCACCGTGTTGGAAGATCATGAAATGCAGATCCTTTCTGCGGATAATGGTAGGGATGCGATCGAGATCCTGAAGAATGATCCGGGCATCGATGTGGTGCTCATGGACATCATGATGCCTGAGATGGACGGTCTGGAGACCATGCGCGAAATACGCAAGATCCCATCCTTGAAAGATCTGCCGATAGTGGCGGTAACGGCCAAGGCGATGAAGGGCGATCGGGAGAAATGCATGGAGGCCGGTGCATGGGATTATCTTTCCAAACCCGTTGACACCGATCAGATGCTCAGTGTACTGAGGGCATGGTTGTACAGATCGCCAACGGCCGTTTGAACATGAGCCGCACCAGCAATAGGAGTGACTACAGGCCTGTGATGCACCGGGCCGATATCCTTTTGGTGGACGACCTGCAGGAGAAGATCCTCGTGTATCGAACGATATTGGAGGACATGGATGTGAACCTAGTGGTGGCACGTTCCGGTCCAGAGGCACTGAAGGAGGTCCTGCGCCGCGAGTTCGCAGTGATCCTGTTGGATGTGAACATGCCTGGCATGGATGGCTTCGAGACAGCGATGCTCATTCGCCAGCGCAAGCGTTCCTCCACCACGCCTATCATCTTCCTCACAGCGTTCTCCGATGAAGTGCGCATGACGCAAGGCTATGCCAGCGGTGCGGTGGATTACATACCCACACCAGTGGTGCCCGAGATCCTGCGCGCAAAGGTCCAGGTCTTCGTGGAGCTGTACCAGATGCGGCGCCAGAGCGCCTCTCAAGCGGAAGAACGTGCCCGCCGGGCCGCTGCGGAAGAAGCGGCCAAGCGAAGCTCGTTCCTGGCAGAGGCCGGCACCATCTTCACCCGATCACATGAGCTTCGGCCATTGGTGGATGCGATCGCCAAGGCGGGAGTTCCGTTCCTCGCCGATGTGAGCGTCCTGGCGGTGACCGATCCATTCGGGCGGGCGGTCAGCTTCCGCACCTACTGGCTAGGTACACATGGATCTGAGGTCCTTCTGCCTTTCAATACGGATGAAACACCCACTGGTTGGCTCATGGAAGCCATAGACCGCGCCGTGCTCAGCCGTGAGTTCCGCATCATGTCCGGCCTGCCTCCGATCGAGGAATGGCCCGCTCATGCTTCCAATGGAACTGACCTTGTACCACCTGACATGCCCGATCTTGCCGGAGGCTGTGCTTTGATCCTGCCGCTTCATGTGCGCGACAATCCGCATGGCGTGCTCATCTTCTTGCGCAAGGCCGAGAGTCCTGTATATGAAGCCGATGATGTAGCGCTGGCCGGTGAGATCGCTGCACGGGCAGGCGCGGCCTTGGAGAATGCCCGCCTGGTACAGGATATCCGTGAGGCCGATCAACGCAAGGACGAGTTCCTCGGGATGCTCGCCCATGAACTCAGGAACCCGCTCGGCCCCATGCGTAACGCGGTAGAGATCCTGGGTCTCACAGGTCCGCATGATGAAATGGTGGAGCATGCGCGCGATGTTATGGACCGGCAGGTGAAGCACATGGCGCGCCTGGTGGACGATCTGCTGGATGCCACGCGTATTGCGCGGGGTAAGATCCTGTTACGTCGCGAACGTTGCGATCTGCGGAAGATCCTTGAACAGACCGCGGAAGATTACAGGAACATCTTTCAGGCGAGCGGCATACAACTGGACCTGTCCATTGAGGATGTACCTGTATGGATGACGGGAGATCCCACACGCCTTGCCCAGGCTATAGGGAACCTGTTACACAACGCCCATAAGTTCACTGAACAAGGTGGCCATGTTCATGTGGGATTGAAAGTGGATCGGAACACACGAACGGGGATCATCACGATCCATGATGATGGGATCGGTATCGAACCCCAGATCTTCGCACATATTTTCGATGTCTTCCGCCAGGCCGATCAAGGTCTTGCGCGCAGCCGTGGTGGCCTGGGTCTTGGTCTTACATTGGTAAAAGGCCTCATTGAAATGCATGGCGGTAAGGTCCATGCCACCAGTGAGGGGTCAGGAAAAGGATCCACATTCACGCTGGAACTTCCTGTAGAAGTAAGGTCCACGTCCGGATCGATCGCGAACGAGGAGGAGATATTACCATCGATATCACAAAGGATACTGATCGTAGAGGACAATAAGGATGCAGCTGAGTCAGCGAGGCTGTTGCTACGGCTGGAAGGACATGAAGTAGAAATAGCATCCTCGGGCCGAGAAGCGATAAGCAAAGCCCGGGAATGGAAGCCACAGACGATACTTTGCGATATCGGCCTGCCAACGATGGATGGTTATGAGATCGCACGGGCCATCCGATTGGATCCTGAACTGACATACGTGAACCTGATCGCACTTACTGGCTATGGC
>JAEYQF010000387.1 GCA_023410155.1 Verrucomicrobiota bacterium
GTGCGGGCGTGCCGCCGACGCGGTTTGCCCGTCGTGCCAGTGCCGGGAGCGTCCGCAGTCGTCGCCGTGCTTTGCGCGAGCGGACTGCCCACGAATGGGTTTCTGTTCGTGGGTTTTCTCCCACCGAAGAGCGCCGCGCGGATCGCGTTCTTCGAAAAGTATCGGGAATTCGACTACACGCTCGCGCTCTACGAGAGCTGTCACCGCATCGATAAGGCCGTCGACGAAATCGTCGCCACCCTCGGAGTGGGGCGCGTCATCTGCGTGGCCAAGGAGGTGACGAAACTGCACGAAACCTTCCTCACCGGTCCGGCCGGCGACGTGCAGGCGCGACTGGCGAAGATGAGTCTTAAGGGCGAGTTCGTCCTCTTGATCGCCCCGGCCGATTTCGTTTTGTGAGGCGCCGATGAATCCGCCGCGGGTCGCCGTTATCGATATCGGGAGCAACTCCATCAAGGTGCTCATCGCCTCGCGCGCGGCCGACGGACGCATCGTAGCGCTCGGCCACAAGACACTCGATGCGCGCATCAGCGCCGGGATCGACCGGGCCCACCCCAAACTCACCGAGGCAGCCATGGCGCTCGGTCTCGACGCCGTGCGCGACCTGAGGGCGTTTGCCGAGACGTATTCGCCCGGGCACTACATCACGGTCGCGACCAGTGCGGTGCGCGATGCCGCCAATGGCGCCGAGTTCCGTGCACGCGTCCACGCCCAGACAGGCTGCGAGGTGCGCATCCTCACGGGCGATGAAGAGGCCCACTACATCGGGCGTGGCCTGACGTGCGACCCGGCGCTCGCAGACCTGCCGGATTTTTATGTCTTCGACCTGGGTGGCGGCAGTCTCGAGTGCCTGAGTTTCCGCGACCGAAGATTGCAACAAGCCGTGAGTTTTCAGCTTGGGTGCGTGCGACTGACTGAGCGTTTCGTGACGGATTGGAATGCCCCGTTGGCTCTCGACACCTCCATGGCGATCGCGCGCCATGTCGCCACGACTATTTGTCCAGAGAGATTTGCGTTCGATCTTCCGCCGACCGCGGTGGCTGTCGGCACCGGCGGCACGCTCACGTCGACACGCGCGATTCTGGGCGCTCGAGACGGCCTGAAGCTGGAAGACACGAGCACCGCGATTCGGGTCCCTGCGATGCGCGAGTTGCTCGCGTCGCTCGGCGCGATGGACCTTGCGACTCGCCGCTCCGTGCCTGGGTTGCCCGCCGCGCGCGCGGATGTTTTCCCGACTGCGCTCGCGACGCTTGTCGCCGTCGCCGAACTCGGGGCGTTCGCCGCCTACCATCACTCGCTCTACAATCTGCGATGGGGTTTGGCCGCGGAGGCGCTGGAGAATATCTCCTAGTGCTCCAGTGCTCACCTTTGCCATTCTGAGCGAAGCGAAGAATCCAGTGTGCGCTGCGTTGCGGAGCACGGCTGCTAAGCTCAAAGTGGATTCTTCGCTTCGCTCAGAATGACAGACGGGGCTAGCAAGGCTCCGAGGCTTCGAACCATACCTCGGCGAGATCCTTCCAGACCGGATTCTCTGCCTCGATCATCGCGACCTTTCGTTCTCGTCGCCAACCTTTGAGCTTCGACTCGCGAGCGATGGCGTTGTGCACGTCCCTGAATTCCTCGAAATAAACCACGTGTTTGAGGCCGTAACGTCTCGTGAAGCCTTCGATTTCACCTTGGCGATGCTGCCAGATGCGCCGTTTCAACGAACCCGCCACCCCAATGTAGAGCGTGCCGTGCGGCCGATTGGTCACGATGTAGACCCAATAGCTCCGATGCGTCGCCGGCATGCCTGTCATCTACCGGAATTGTCATTCTGAGCGAACCGAAGAATCCAGTGTGCGCTGCGTTGCGGAGCACGGCTGCTAAGCTCAAAGTGGATTCTTCGCTTCGCTCAGAATGACAGAACACGTGGGCATCGCACCACTGCCCTCCTTCTTCTTACGACTTTCGCGACGCCTTCATTTTCGTCGCCGTCTTTTTCGACGCGGGCTTGGACTTCTTTTTCACTGCCGCCTTTTTCGGCGCGGGAGCGGGAGCGAAGAGCGCGCGAAGTCGCGCGATCTGCTCTTCGAAATCAGCCGGAAGCGGCGCACGCAGCTCAAGGGTCTTGCCCGAGACGGGATGCCGCAGCACCAGGTGCTCGGCGTGGAGCATCACGCGTTTCGGCGGATCGATCAGCCGCGGGTCGGGTTTCCAGCCATAAACAAGATCACCCAGCAACACGTGCCCGAGTGCCTTCATGTGCACGCGAATTTGGTGGGTCCGGCCCGTATGGATGCTGCAGCGCACCAGCGCGGCGAGATCACCGAACTTCTCGATGACTTCCCAGTCGGTGTGTGCGTCGCGCCCGCCCTGCTCTTCCTCCACCACAGCCATTTTGTGGCGCTGCGTCGGATTGCGGCCGATCGGCTTTCGGATGCTTCCGCTGAGGAGCTGCGGAGCGCCACTGACGAGCGCGAGATATTCCTTCTGCAATGATCGTTCAGCGAACTGCTCGGCGAGCCCGCGGTGCGCTTTATCATTTTTCGCCACCACGATGATGCCCGAAGTCTCCCGATCCAGACGGTGCACGATTCCGGGCCGCTCGACGCCGCCCACGCCGCTTAAACTCCCTTTGCTGTGGGCGAGCAATGCATGGACGAGCGTGTCCTCGCCTGTCGCCGCTCCCGGATGCACCACCATGCCTGAAGCCTTGTTGATCGCGAGCAGGTGCCGATCCTCGTAGAGGACCGCGAGCGGGATCTCGACGGCTCGCAACTCCGCCGGCCGGGTGTTCGGAAATGCGATCTCAATCGCGTCGCCTGCGCGCACCTCGGAATCGCGTCCGAGCGCGATCCCACCACGAATGACGAGCCCCGCGTCCAACGCGCGTTGGAAGGCCGCCCGACTGTGCTCCGGAAACGCCGCGGCCAACACCTTGTCCGCGCGCGCAGGACGACAGTTCTCCGGGACAACAAAGGAAACAGGCTCCATGTGAGCCCGCTACCTTCCGCGTTCCCGGAGAAACTTAAATGCTAAACTGGACGGCCCCGCTCAGGGGTGCAGACCGCGGTTGACGCCGCGCGACGGGCGGTCGCCAAGCCGAGTCGTTTGCGGCTCGGTTTGACCGGCCGGCAGCGCGCCCTCGGTGAGACCGTCGTCAGCGTTGGCAAACGTGCGATTGTCCTTCGGGATCTGGTCTTCGGCCACCGTGTTGCCAGTCTTCTTCGTTTCAGTGCCGCGGCCTTGGCCGCTGGGGGTGCTTGCGTCGGGTTTCATGCGGCAATCTAGCGCGGCAGCCGCCGCTTGGCTGTGGGGCCGCGCCCCAACGCCGTTACCGACGCCGCGCGGACGGGGGCCTCATATCTTTTCCGAGTCTGGCCAGCTCGCCAGAGATGTTTCGCCGTTGCGTGAGCGAAAGACGCCGCGGCATGCTGCCCGGTTTTCATGTCCTGGATCATCGCCAGCCTGACCTCTGCCCTCTTCCTCGGGCTCTACGATCTCAGCACCAAACACGCGGTGCGGGAGAACGCCGTGCTGCCGGTGCTCTTTTTCGCCAACGTCTGCAGTGCGACCGTGTGGCTCAGCCTGATGGCGTGGGAACAACTCTCGCCCGGCTCATTGCCCCCGCTGTTCGTGGTCGCTTCGATTTCGTGGGCGCAACACGGCCTGCTCTTCGCCAAGTCCGCGCTCGTCGCCGTCGTGTGGACGGTCAGCTACTTCGCGATCAAACACCTCCCCGTCTCGCTGGCGGCGCCGGTGCGTGCGACGGCTCCCATGTGGACGCTGTTGGGCGCACTCCTCCTGCTGGCTGAGCGCCCGAGCTGGCTCGAGACGATCGGCATCCTGATCACGCTGGGATCCTTTTTCGGACTGGCTGCGGCTGGGGGAAAGGAAGGCATCCATTTCGCGCGCAATCGTTGGGTCTGGATGCTGGTGATTGGAACTCTGCTCAACGGCGTCAGCGCGCTCTACGACAAATTTCTTCTCGGCCGCCATGGGTTCGATGCCGCGACCATGCAGGCATGGTTCTCGATCTACCTCGCGCTCCTGTTTCTCCCGCTCGCGATCGGTTGGAAACTCCGTTGGTGGCCGCGTCACGAGTTTCACTGGCGCAGCAGCATCATCACGATGTCGCTCATGCTCCTCGTCGCGGACTTCCTCTACTTCGATGCTCTGCGCAATCCTGACGCGCTCATCTCCGTCGTTTCCAGTTTCCGCCGCGGCAGCACACTCGTGGCGTTCGCAGGCGGCATCCTGCTGTTCGGCGAGCTCAACTGGCGCCAAAAACTCCCCGCGGTCGCTGGCGTGTTGATCGGCATCATCCTGACGATCGTCGGCTGACCGTGGGCAACAAAAAGGCGCGGGCTTGATCCCCGCGCCTCCCGAACAGCCCAGTGCGACGACCGGCTATTGCACGGATTTGTCCGGCTCCCGGCCGAGCTGCTTGTAGAGATCGCGGCGCGCGTTCTTGTCACCTTCCAGAATCTTGTGCGCATAAGCGGCCACGCGCAGAGCCTGGGCACGCGGCACGCAGATCACACCGTCGCCATCCGCCACAATCACGTCGCCCGGCTTTACGAGCACGCCGCCGACGACCACGGGGCGGTTGACTGATTCCAATTCGTTGCGTCCGGGACGGATCCCCCGGCTCACTCCGCGCGAATAAAGTGGCACCTCCTGCGTGATGATCTCGTCGCTGTCGCGCGTGGCGGCATTCGTGACAACACCTACGCAGCCCCTCGCTTTCCACATCATGATATTGGCCGAACCGATGGAGCCGACGTCGGACAGCGGCGCGTCTTCCATCACGAGCACGGAGCCCTCACGCAGCATTTCCATGAACGGCTCGCTGGAGCGCTCGTTATACCACTTTCCCACCCAGGCATCGTAGTCCGCCTCCTCCATCAGGCCTGGTGCGGGCTCCTGGGTCGGCACATAGCGGGCGGTCACGGCGATGCCGATGATGCGGTGCTTGTATTCCTTGGTGTCGCGCCACAGCGGCTTCATCTCGTGATCCATCAAGCCGCGACCAAACAAGCCCGCCGCGTCGAGTCCATCGACCACGTCGGCCACCCGCAGCCCGTCGAAGGCGGCGAGGATCTTTTTGTCCTCCTCCAGTGGATACGTCTGGGTCGCGATGAAGTTCTGACCGGCCTTCATCTTCTGGGGATCGCCTTTCTGGGCGTGGGCAACGCTCAACAACGCCGGCGATCCGGCGGCAAACAACAGGGCACAGCAAAGCACTGATTTTTTCATCGTGGGGTTGGACAGTTAGGGTCGAAGGCGGCGACGCGCCGCCGCTGAGGAGTGACGCAGCGCGACGCCCGAGGTTCCGCCCGCCCCCACGAATCGATCCGCACTCGGTCCCGACTCGGTCCGCACTCCGCTGCGACCCGATCCGCACGTTGGCTCGACCCAAGCCTCATTCAGGCGCGACCCGGTCTGCACTCGGGCACGGGTCGCGCGAATTGCTTTTGACCGCGCCGTTTAGCGTGCGTTAGCTGCGACCCTTTATCTCATCTCCCACGCCATGTCTGCGCACCCGACCATCCTCTACACCAAGACCGACGAAGCCCCCGCCCTCGCGACCTACTCGCTGCTGCCCATCGTGCAGGCGTTTACCAAGCACGCGGGCATCAATGTCGAGACGCGCGACATCTCTCTCGCCGGCCGCATCCTGGCGGTGTTTGCCGACAAGCTCCCCGAATCGCAGCGCATCGGTGACCATCTGGCGGAACTCGGCGCCCTCACGCTCAAGCCCGAGGCCAACATCATCAAGCTGCCCAACATCTCGGCGTCGGTGCCGCAGCTCAAGGAGGCGATCGCCGAACTGCAGTCACACGGCTACGCGGTGCCGGATTATCCGGAGACGCCCAAGGACGAGGCCGAGAAAGACATCAAAGCCCGCTACGACAAAGTGAAGGGCTCCGCCGTCAACCCGGTGCTTCGCGAAGGCAACTCGGATCGCCGCGCTCCGAAAGCCGTGAAGGATTATGCCAAGGCGCATCCGCACTCCATGGGTAAATGGGCCGCGGATTCGAAGACCACCGTCGCGACGATGGGACGGGACGATTTCTTTTCGAACGAGAAATCCGTGACGCTCGGCGCCGCCACGACCGCACGAATCGAGTTCGTCGGTGCCGACGGAGCCACGAAGGTGCTGCTGCCGAAGCTCGCGCTGAAAGCCGGTGAGATCCTCGACGCGACGAAGATGAGCAAGAAGGCCCTCGTCGCGTTCTATGAGCAGCAGATCGCCAAGGCAAAGGCCGACGGCGTGCTCTTCTCGCTCCACCTGAAGGCCACGATGATGAAGGTCTCCGACCCGATCCTCTTCGGCCATGCGGTGCGCGTTTATTTCAAGGAGCTCTTCGCCACGCACCAAGCGACGTTCGCGGAGCTCGGCGTCGATCTGAACAACGGCTTCGGCGATCTCGTCGAAAAACTCGAAAAGTTGCCCGCGGACAAGAAGGCCGCGATCGAGGCCGACATCCAAGCCGCCTACAAGAACGGCCCCGGTGTCGCCATGGTGAACTCCGACAAAGGCATCACCAACCTGCACGTCCCCAGCGACGTGATCGTCGACGCCTCGATGCCCGCGATGATTCGCGCCGGCGGCAAGATGTATGATGCTCAAGGCAAGCTGCAGGACACGCTCGCGGTGATTCCCGACAGCTCCTACGCCGGCGTTTATCAGGCGACGGTCGAATTCTGCAAACAACACGGCGCTTTCGATCCCAAGACGATGGGCTCCGTGCCCAACGTCGGGCTCATGGCGCAGGCTGCCGAGGAATACGGCTCGCACAACAAGACGTTCCAGATCGCCGGCAGCGGCACCGTGCGCGTCGTCGACGAAGCTGGCAAGATGCTGCTCGAGCACTCGGTGGAAGACGGCGATGTTTGGCGCGCCTGCCAGACCAAGGACGCCCCCGTGCAGGATTGGGTGAAGCTCGCCGTGAATCGCGCGCGTCTCTCAAACACGCCGGCGGTGTTCTGGCTCGACGAAAAGCGCGCTCACGACCGCGAGATCATCGCGAAAGTGAACACGTATCTGAAAAACCATGACACGACCGGGCTCGATCTTCGCATCCTGCCGCCGGCCGAGGCGTGCAAATTCTCTCTCGAGCGCATCAAGGCCGGCCAGGACACCATCAGCGTCACGGGCAACGTGCTGCGCGACTACCTCACGGACCTGTTCCCGATTCTCGAAGTCGGCACGTCCGCCAAGATGCTCTCCATCGTGCCGCTGATGAACGGCGGCGGTTTGTTCGAGACCGGCGCAGGCGGCTCGGCACCGAAGCACGTCGAGCAGTTCGTCCAGGAAAACTACCTGCGCTGGGACAGCCTCGGCGAGTTCTTCGCGCTCGCGGCGTCGTTCGAACACCTGAGCATCGTGATGAAGCACGCCAAGGCCAAGGTGCTGGCCGACACGCTCGACCAGGCGAACGGCAAGTTCCTCGAGAACGACAAGTCGCCGGGTCGCAAACTCGGCACGATCGACAACCGCGGCAGCCATTTCTATCTCGCGCTCTATTGGGCGCAGGCGTTGGCGGCGCAGGATCACGACGCGGACCTCAAGAAGATCTTCGCGCCTGTCGCCGAAAAACTCGCCGCGGCCGAGAAGACGATCGTCGCGGAACTCGTCGCCGTTCAGGGCAAGCCGATCGACATCGGTGGCTATTACCAACCTGACGACGCGAAGGCCTCCGCGGCGCTCCGCCCGAGCCAGACCCTCAACAACATCCTGGCGCAGCTCTAATCCTGCGCTGATCGCGCCCGACGGGTTGCGGTGACAATCCCATGTGCTCCCTGCGAGCCATGGGATTTTTCGTGGCGTCGCGCTAGAACCTGCCCGTCACGGCAACGGCAATGAAGAGCGCTGAGTCGCCTCGCTGCTCGACTCCCGCTTCGTGATACTCGAAGCGCTGATCGACCGAGACGCCCGCGTCTAGGTTGAGACGCAGAGCTTCGGTGACCTTGAACTCCGCTCCGAGTCCGACGCGCACTTCACGGTAGTCGAATTCGGTGTCCGTCAGCCGGGCGGCCGCGACGCCGGAGGCACCCCTCGGAGCGCGAGTCGTTTTGTAGGCGCCGCCTTGCACCGTCGCGCCCGCGGTGAGGGTGATGTCTTGCGAGATCGTCCACTCGACGCCCGTGCGCGGCAGACCGACATTGAAGATCCACTCGGGCGCGAATTGCCAGCGGACGCCCGCCACCGGCAGGACCGGATTGTCACTGAAGGCGTTCGCGACAACGCCGAAACTCCAGACCAGGTCGCGGGACGAGGCGTAAGAAGCGAGTGCGAGCACGGGCGCGTTAAAGGTGTCGGTCTGGATGCTCGACCCATCGCCGTAAAAACCTGGGCGCACCGTCGCCATGAAACGCCACCGCGGACCGGACTGAAACTGCCATCCGAGTTTCAACGCCAGCTCCTGGAGATACTCTGGAAGCAGCGCCGCCACAGGCGCCTCAAGTTCCGTTCGCGCGAAGCCCAAGCTGTGAGTCCAGTTCGCGCCACTGGACGACGTCGTGCGACCGCCCGCCTCGAGCTCATAGCGTTGCACGCCGACCTCGCCGTTTCCATGCCGCAAGTCGGCGTCGGCCGTGTGACTGAAAACGGCAGTGATGCTATCGACCGCGACGAAGCTTGCGGGAGGTGTGTTCGGCGCCGCGGACGCAAGGCTCGTGCCTGCCGCGATCATGACGAGTGAAGACCAGAGCCGGTGAGGGTTCATGCGAGTTGGATACGAACCAACCGTTCACACGGATGCACCGAGATCGCAATGGGAGCACCGTATTCACGACGCGGCGGTCATCGGCGCTCGTGCGCTCGATGTCCGTCCCTTCAGTTAACTAGAGACGCAGGAGCCTCGACCTTGCGCTCGCGGGCCACGAAGTAGAGCGGTTGTCCGTCGTCGTTCAGGATCGGGGAGATTCGCACGTCGGCCCGGTAGGTGGTGCCATCCTTGTGATAGTTCACGAGCGTTTCGCGGCAGCTGCGCCCGGCGCGCAGGGCACCCCGGATCCGTTCGACCGCAGCCCGATCTGTGGCCGGACCTTGCAAGACCTCACCCGGTTTCCGGCCCTGCAACTCAGCCAGGGAGTGGCCGCACATCGCCACAAACGCGTCGTTGACCCACTCGACCCTGCCGGCCGCATCGGTAACCACCAACGATTCCGCACACGAGGGATTTGCCCGCCTCGGCAGCGAGTCGAGCAAGCGCGCGCGCAAGCC
>JAEYQF010000390.1 GCA_023410155.1 Verrucomicrobiota bacterium
ATCCGGAGGCGACCGCTTCGAGAGAACCGGCGGTGCCGCGATTCTGGCATTGGTTTTCTGCGGTAACATGGCAGACTGGCTTCGCCCCATCGACGAGGCGGTCATGACTCCTGACCCTCGAATTGACACCTACATCGCGAACGCCGCGCCGTTTGCTCAGCCGATCCTTCAGCGGCTCCGGAATCTGGTGTGGGAGACGTGCCCGGAGGCACAGGAGACGATCAAGTGGAGCATGCCGTTCTGGAGCCTGGAGGGGCACCCGCTGTGCCACATGGCGGCCTTCAAGGCGCACGCGGCGTTTGGCTTCTGGGGAGAACAGATGCGCGCTCACACGACCGGCGTAGGCATCATTAGCGACGGTGCGATGGGCAGCCTCGGTCGGCTGACGTCCGTCGCCGATCTCCCGCCGGATGACGTGATGAAGAAGCTCCTGAGGATGGCGGTGGAGCATGTCCGCGCACGGCCCGTGAAGAGAAAGGGCGGCAGGGAGTCGCGTCCAGTGCCCACCATGCCGGACGACGTGGCTGCGGCTTTCGAAGGCCGGCCGGAGGCGGTGCAGGCCTTTGCCAAGTTTAGCCCCGGCCACCGGCGCGAGTACCTCGAGTGGGTGGCGGAGGCGAAGCGACCGGAAACCCGCGCCCAGCGGATCGCCACGATGGTCGCGCAATGCGCCGAGGCGAAGCCGCTGCATTGGAAGTACCAGAAGAAGTAGCAGTGACTCGGATACGGAAGGCCCCTGGTGACCGGCTCTTGGTCTGGGGAAAGATCCCGCCTCGTGTGGCTCACACCATCCACGTTCGCAGCTGTGGGGAGAAGCCGACCAGTGCCGTCAGGTTCGATGGCACCCGCTGAGGCGCAAGGGCGTACGCGGTCAGGCGTAGGTGCCCTTCCAGGACGACGAGGTCCGACGCCGCATCAGTGCCGACCAGAATCATCTCCGGGAACGTCGTGCCCGCTTCGAGCGCTTGGGACGCATTAAGCAATCGTGCAGGGTCCTGCCCGAAGATGACTGAACCGGCGCGGAGGCGGGGCACGGCATCCGCCGGGCGGCGTGTGCCGCCGGTGAGTGCGATCCAGTACGAGTAATTCACATACCGGATGCGGGAGAGGTCCTCGGGATCGAGCGTGCAGCGATGCCAGCGGACGTCGTCCGGGAATCCCTGGAAGAGCGCCCGATCCTGCCGGTAGCCGCGGAACGCGCCGAGCACCCGCGTTCGCAGCGCGTTCTCCTCGGCGCTCGACAGGTCGGGTCCATCGATGATGCGCCGTTCGCCGCCAAGTTGCTGCAGCACGTCGAGAAGGCGGACCTGATGGCGCGGCGAAACGATCTCCGCCCGCAGAAAGGTCGCCACCATTTCATCTTCCGAGACCGGTTGAAGGTGGCGCATCAAAAAAGTGGAGACGGGCGTGGTTGAGCGAAATCCTCACGCCGTTACACGCGACCGGCAATGCTTTGTCCCCGACCATCCAGAAGGATCATACGACATGCCGGCTTAATTTTTCGAGGATGCGCCGTTGCAGTGCTTCGCATCGACGAGTTCGTCGGTGCACGTGAGCGGCAGCAGCCGGACAAGTTGGTCGGAGGGCGAACCGCCCGGCGTTGGAGCGAGGGTGGCCCGCCCGATGCGAGGACGAACTCGGTCCCACCGCCGTGCCCCGGTGGGGATGAGTGGGCGGATCCACGTTGCAAAACCGCCAAGGGGTCCTCCCACAACCGGGCCTGCACACTGCCGATCGTCGCAGCTCTGCCGGATCGACTGGAGCCGGCTCCATCACCCCGGGCGGTGGGAATGGGTCCGGGGCGGGCCAGGAAGCCGATTGCACCGGCAACCAACGCCACGAGCGGCAACCCAAACAACACCGCAAACGGAGAGCGTTCTTCCATGGCCGATCGAACCGCGCGCGAGCGACTCGGTGAGAAGGCGTAAACCTGAAGGTGAGGAGCTCAGCTCCGGGGGCAGGGGAAGGATCAAAACGCAAAGCCAAGCGGTGCACGGGCAGCGCTCCGGGTGCTGCTAGAATTAAGGCAATCGCGGGTGGATAATTATACCCGATTGGCAACGGGGGCTGTATCGTCAGTACCCCTACAGTCGCGTCGGCCGAGCTTTGATCGACGTTCGATCAATTTGCTTCAAGAAAGTGAACGGGGAGCGGGCGCTGGAGGCAGGCGCACTGAATCGACGAGTGCCCAATCCGGCTCCGTGGGTCATCCGCTATCGCCGCGTAGGCTCGTCATACTCGATAAGAAGCTGTCCGCCCGGGGCGAGCCACCGCCGGACCCGTTCTCGGCTGGCTGCCGGATCGACGTGAAAGGCGCGGACGCGCACGGCTAGGATCCTGTCGAAGAGACGCGGCCCGGGATCGAAGGACTCGAAGTCAGCGACCTCAAAAGCCGCCCGCCCGGCCTCAATGTAGGCGGCGTTGCGCTTCATCGCGGCGCGGATCGACGTCGCTGAACGATCGATGGCGAGGTAGAAGCCGGTCGTGAGCTGCTGGCAGATCAGGGTCGATGAGACACCGAAGCCGCAGCCGATTTCGAGAATGCGATCCCCCGGCTCGATCCGCATTGCCCTTACAATCCTGGCCAGCCGCTCTTCGCCCATGGTGTTGTCGTCCGCGACTCGGCTTCTGGCTCTTAAACCCGATGCAGGTGCGTGATCTTGAACCCGGAAGGGTATTTCAGGCCGTATCCGAGCAGTCGGTCGAACCCGATGTGGGCGGACCAGATCAACGCAAGGGCCAGCACGTGCGTGGACTCTGCGAAATAGCCGCCGGCCGCGAGCAGCAGCGGGCCGACGTACGTGTGGGCCACGTTGTAAGACCACGCGCCGATCCGTTGCCCCCGTAGGTAACCGAGCATCGCCAGGTCCGGCGCGAGGAAGAGCAGGGCATACCACCACCACGACGCCCC
>JAEYQF010000418.1 GCA_023410155.1 Verrucomicrobiota bacterium
GTATCACATCGAGACCGCGCGTGAGATTTCGGACGAGGAGATGAAGAAATACTCGGTCGTCGGCGTGACTGCCGGCGCCTCGACTCCGGAATTTCTGATCAGCGAGGTCTGCGCGAAACTCGAATCGCTCTAAGACACCGCGCGTTGCCGGCCCCCGCATCGCCTCCCGAGCGGAAAGACTCGGGACCCGACGCGCACGCGGTCGCGCCCGACTCCGGCGCGACCCACGCCACGTCACTCGCGGCAGAGCGCCGCGAGGCGCTTCACACCTTCGCGGATCCGCTCGGGCGTGGAGTTGGAGAAGTTGAGCCGCAGGTGATTCGCGCCGCCCTCCGCGGGGAAAAAGTCCCGCCCCGGCACAAACGCCACCTGGCGCGCGATCGCGCGCTCGAGCAGTTTGAGACCGTCGAGCCCCTGCGGTCCGGTGATCCACAAGAACATGCCACCTTCCGGCTTCGTCCACGAGAAGCCCGGCGGCATCTCCGCCTTCAGCGCCGCATCCATCACGTGAAAACGCTCGCCGTAGGCGCGGCGGATCTTGTCCAGGTGCAACGATTGCTCGTTCTGCGTGAGAAACGCATGCGCCACCCGCTGATCGAAGCTCGACGTATGCAGGTCGGACGCCTGCTTGAGAATCAGCAAACGCGACAATACCTCCGCGGGCGCCACCACCCACCCGAGGCGCAAACCCGGCGCGATCGTCTTGGAGAACGTGCTCGCGTAGAGCACCAGGCCGCGCTCGTCCCAGTGTTTCACCGGCGGCAGCGCCTCGCCCTCGTATCGAAGTTTTCCATACGGATCGTCCTCGACAATCAGCAATCCGTGCTCGGCCGCGATCCGCGCGAGTTCACGCCGGCGCTCCCCGGTCAACGTCACGCCGGTCGGGTTCTGGAAATTGGGAATCGTGTAGAGAAACTTCGGCCGATGCTTGGCGATGAGCTCCGGGAGCGCGGATGGAATCAGGCCATGCTCGTCCGTCGGCACCGGCACGAAGCGCGCCTCCAAGGTCTGAAAAGCCTGGATCGCCGCGAGGTAGGTCGGGTTCTCCGTCAGCACCACATCACCCGGGTTCAGGAAGAGCTTGCCGACGAGATCGAGCACCTGCTGCGAACCATTCGTCACGAGCACATCGCCCGCCGCGCAGGAGACGCCGCGTTGCTGCATTTCCATCGCGATCCACTCTCGCAGGGCCGGATAGCCCTCGCTGGGCCCATACTGCAGCGCCTCGCGGCCGTGCTTCGTCAGCACGAAATCCGCCGCAGCCTTTACCTCGGCCACGGGAAACAACTCCGGTGCCGGCAGGCCGCCGGCAAACGAGATGATTTCCGGCTGCGCGGTGACTTTCAGGATCTCACGGATCGTGGAAGGGCGCAGTTGCCGCATGCGGCCGGCAAAAAGGTCGGTGGGGACGGACATAGCGAAAAGCCAATCACGGCCTCCGCACGCCGCTCAACTCTTATTCCGCTGCACCGTCCGCTTCGCTGGGCGGCTGTCAGTCGTCTCACACTTTGGCACGACTCGGTCCGCACACGGGCACGACTCGGTCCGCACCTTGGCACGAGTCGCACGGGAGCGAGCGTCAGGCCGGGCGTTTGCCGAGGAGTTCTTCGGCGTGCGCGAGTGCGCTCTTCGCCGTGCGGTCGCCGAGCATGCGGGCCAGTTCGCTGACGCGGGCTTTGCGACTGGTTTGAATGGGCTCGATCGTGACCACGGCGCGATCCTTCGACTGGTCCTTCGCGACGACGAGATGGGACTCAGCTTGCGCGGCCACTTGCGGCAGGTGCGTGACGCAGAGAACCTGGTGATTCTTCGCGATCGTCGCCATCTTCTCCCCCACGATCCGCCCGATCTCGCCGCCGACATTGGCGTCGACCTCGTCGAAGACGAGCAACGGGACGTCATCGAGATCGGCGAGCACGGTTTTCAGTGCGAGCATCACGCGGGCCAGTTCGCCGCTGGAAGCGACGCGGTTGAGCGGCAGCGGAGCCTCGCCGACGTTGGGTGAAAACAGAAACTCCGCGCCGCAGTCGCCTGAGGGCCCGAGGGTCTCGAGCGGCACGAGGCGCACCTTGAAATCGGCCTTCTTGAATCCGATTTCTGCGATGCTTTTCGCGGCGATCCTCGCGAGTTCACGCGCGGCTTTCTCGCGCAGGGCACGGAGAACCTGGGCCGACTTCCGCGCCGCACGTTCGGCGTCGGCAATCTGTTTCTCGAGCCGGGCGAGCGTGCCTTCGATGTCGCCCTGCACGTCGATCCGGCGGCGCATCTCGTCGCGCGCGGTGAGCACGGCGGCGAGATCGCCACCGTGTTTACGTTTGAACTCGAGCCAGGTGTTCATCTGGGCGGCAAGTTGCTCGGCCTGCTCGGGGTCGAACTGGAGTTGCTGGCCCAGATCGGAGAACTCGGTGCCGAGGTCGTTGATCTCGACGGCTACGGAGGCGAGCCGGTCAGCAAGCGGTTTGCTCGCAGGGTCGATGTTTTCGAGATGCCGCGCTTCACGCAGGAGCGAGGCGAGCGTGGCTTGGACGCCCTCCTCACCGACGAGGCCACCCGAGAGTGCGGCCGTAAGTTCGATGAGTTCCTGCGCCTGGTTCATGCGCGCGAAATCGCGCTCGAGCGCCCCGATCGCCTCATCGGTGAGCGTGAGCGAGTCGAGTCGGGCGAGCTGGCCCTGTAGGAAATCGATCTGCTCGGGCGAGAGTTTGGTCTCGTGGGCGAGCCGGGCGCGTTCAGCGAGGGCGTCTCTCCAGCGCGCGTAGTCACCGCGATACGTGGCGAGGGCGGCTTCGGCGCGTCCGTAGAGATCGAGCAGCTCGAGTTGGCAGCTCTCCTTGAGCAAGCGGCGCGGCTCGCTCGGGCCGTGGAAATCCACCCAGTGTTCCCCGAGTCGCTGCAATGCGGCGAGGGTGGCTAGGCTGCCGTTGATGGTGATCTTAGGTGCTTTGTCGCGGGGCACGGAGCGCCGCAGGATCAGCAAACCGTCTTCGCACGGCGGAAGTTCGAGCTCCGCGAGCACGGCGTCGATCGCACGCGAATCCTCGAAGAACAGCGCCGCCTCGACATCGCAGGCCGGCGCGCCTTGGCGGATGATGGTCTTGTCGGCGCGTTCTCCCGCGAGCAGGCTGAGCGCTCCGAGCAGGATGCTCTTGCCCGCACCCGTCTCGCCGGTGACAGCGGTGAAGCCGGCCTCGAAATCGAGAGCGACCTCCTCGAGCAGCGCCAAGTTGCGGATCCGGAGCGATTGCAGCATGTGCGATATGGGCACGAAAACGGGGAGCGTTTCAAGCGGCAGATTGCCGCATCGCTACGCCATCGGCGGCGCGCGGCGGAGTGCTCAGGCAAAAGGCGGACGCGTGCCCAATCCGTGATTCTGGGTGACGAGTCGCTCGAGCACGACGACCAGCTCGAGGGGCTCTACCGGTTTGGCGAGGTGCATCTGGAACCCCGCCATCAGGGCGCGCATGCGATCCTCGGTTCGCGCGAAAGCGGTGAGCGCGACGGCGGGAGTCAGCCCGCCCGCGTCCGGGGCGAGCGCGCGGATCTTTGCGATCAGGCTGAATCCGTCTTCGCCAGGCATGCCCAGGTCACTCACGAGCACGCTTGGGCGGTGATTCTGCACGGCAACCAGCGCATGCTCGGCCGTGCCCGCGGTGAGAACCTTCGCTCCATGGCGCGTGAGAATACGCGCCACGACCTCGCGCGAATCGACCTCGTCGTCCACCACGAGGACCGTCATGCCGTCGAGACGCACGCTCGGCGATTGGGAGATCTCGGTTTCCGCGACGGGGTGCTCGCGGAGTTCATTTTGCCGGACGGGCCGGCACGGGAGGCAAACCAGGAACGTGGCGCCGCTGCCCTCCCCTGCACTCTCAGCTCGGATCGATCCACCGTGGAGTTCCACCAGGTGGCGCGCGATCGCTAGACCGAGACCGAGGCCGCCGTGCTGGCGCGTGGTGGAGGAGTCGCCCTGACGAAAACGTTCAAACACATGCGGCAGCAGGTCGGGTGCGATGCCGCAGCCGTTGTCGCAAACACTCAGCTCGAGGTGCGAATTTACTCGTTCCAGCTGCACGCGCACACGACCGCCCCGAGGCGTAAAGCGGATGGCGTTGCTCAGGAGGTTCCAGATCACCTGCTGGAGGCGAGCCGGGTCACCGGAGACAGGCGGGCTCTTGGGATCGAGGATGCGCTGAAGCTCCACGCCTTTGGCGGCGGCTGAGGGCGCGACGGTCTCCATGGCCACGCCGATCACTCGCTGCAGGTCGACCTCCTGGACATCCAGTCGCAGCTTTCCGGATACGATGCGGCTCATATCCAGCAGGTCCTCGACGAGCTGGGTTTGCACGCGTGTGTTGCGATCGATGACGCGCAGCCCCTCCTGGAGATCCTCGGAACTGCCGCCCTGGCGCAGCAGGTTGACCCATCCGCTGATCGCGCCCAACGGGGTCCGGAGTTCGTGCGAGAGCGTGGCAAGAAACTCGTCCTTCGTGCGGCTGGCGCGCTCGGCGTCGGCACGCGCTTGCTGCTCACGAACCAGCAAGTCTTGGCGGGCCTGTTCGGCCGCGGAACGCGCTGCGATTTCGGCCTGCAGTTGGGCGTTGGCCGCCTGCAGCTCGGCCGTCCGCTCAGCGACACGCCGCTCGAGTTGAGAGTGGACTTCCCGCAATGACTCCTCGGCGGCGCTGCGGGTCGCCACTTCGCGACGGAGGTCTTCGTTGACCCGCGTCAGCGCGTCGGGGCTGGGGATGGAAAGCGCCTTGGGAATCAGCGGCCAGAGCATCACCGCCGTGCCTACTGAGACGAGGGCCGTGCCGAACTTCACCAGGGCATCGAGTCGGTAGGGAGCATACCAGAGCGCGACGATGTTCATCACGTGAGTGGTGCCGCAGGCCAGGATGAACAAAGCGAAGCACACGTAGATCCAGCTAAACGACAGATCGCGGCGCCGATGCACAAAGTAGATCAAGGCGAGCGGGATGCTGTAATACGCGGCCGCGATCGCTGCGTCCGAGACCAGATGTAGCCCGATGACCGAGGGTTCGTAATACATGCAAAACTCCCGCGGCTCATAGGCCTTGAAGAGATTGCCGAAGAAACCTGCGACGCCGCCCTGCGAACCGATGAAGAACAGGGCCGCGCTCGTGGCGACCGCTAGCAAGGTGACAACGCTCCAAATCCAGCGCCTCTCGATAAGCTCGGTCATAGTGCGACGGGTGATCGAGGCGCGCCTCAGCAGTCGCTTGCGCGCCCGAAACTGCGGGTAGATGGAGGTGTGGACGAGAACGCGGGCGACTGCCCCGGTCCTCATTAAACACGAAAGCCGTCACTCACAGCGGAGTAACGGCTTCAAATGGTGGACCTTACTGGACTCGAACCAGTGACCTTTTCCATGTCAAGGAAACGCTCTAACCAACTGAGCTAAAGGTCCGAAAACTGAGGTTGGCGAGTAACGCGAGGCCCTCGGCTCAGCGCAAGGAAAAATCTGCGCGGGCCGCGTCTCGATCCTGCCCAATCTGCGCCGTGAGTTCAGCGACACTGTTGAACCTTTTCTCCGGCCGCAGGAAGCGCAGCCACTCAACGACGATCTCGTCGCCAGTCTCGAAAGGGCATTCGGCGAGCACATGCGTCTCGAGTCGGGGCGCGGTGGCGGTCTCCACCGTCGGCCGCAATCCGTAGTTGGCGACACCGGGGAGCCCCGCCGGAGCCTTGGGCCCGGAGACGCGCACCACATACACACCCTGCCGCGGCGGCATCTCGGGAGCCCAACTGAGGTTGAGCGTGGGAAACCCGAGGGTGCGGCCCAGACGCTTCCCCTCCTCCACGCGGCCGAGCGCAAAATAGCTGTAGCCGAGCAAGGCGTTCGCGCTCGCGATGTCGCCGTCTTCAAGCAACCGCCGGATGCGCGTGCTGCTGATCGGCTCGCCGTCGAGATTGACGCGCGGCGCGCTGAAAACATGAACCGCATGCTTACGCCCCTCGCCCACGAGGAAGACGACATCGCCATCGCGGCCGCGACCGAAGCGCCAGTTATCCCCCACATACACGCCAGCGAGGCGCGGCGCATGGTGTTTCAACCACGGCAAAAACTCCGACGCTGCCATGCGCGCGAACTCTGGCGTAAACGCCTGCACCACGATCGTCTCGACTCCCAGGCGTCTCAGCACATGGGCCCGCGCAGGGGGGGGCAGCAACAGCCGCGTGCGCTGGTCCGGCCGGAGCACCGCGCTGGGATGAGGCGAAAACGTGAGCACGGCCGCGACTCCTCCGGAGCGCCGGGCAGACTGCACCGCGGCTTCAATCACGGCCTGGTGGCCGAGGTGCACGCCGTCGAAGATCCCGATCGCCAGATGCAGCGGTCGGTCCGGCCAGGTCGCCTGCTCCATCCCGCTGAACTCTGCCACTCGGTTCACAGCGCCACGCTTGGTGCAGCTTGATGGACAGGAATCAACCGCTTTTCGATCTCCGGGATCGGAAGCGATTCAAACGTGTCGAGGGTCAGCGCCTGCCCCACCGTGAATTGATGGGTGGCAGTGCGTCGCAGGGCGGACAAATGCGCCCCGCACCCGAGCTTCGCCCCGAGGTCGTGCGCGATGGTGCGCACATAGGTGCCCTTGGTGCAGCGCAGCGTGAAATCCAGATGCGGCAGCGCGAAGCGGGTGAGTTCGAAATTCATCACGCGGATGAAACGGGGCTCGCGCTCCACCTCCTCGCCCTTGCGTGCGCTTTTGTAGAGTGGCACGCCGTCTATCTTGATGGCGGAAAACATTGGCGGCGTCTGATACTGATCACCGAGGAATCCACGCATGGCGGCGCGCACTTCATCCTCAGTGAGCGGCGGCACGGGACGCGTCTCGAGCACTTCACCTTCGGCGTCCTGCGAATCCGTGACCTTACCGAGTTCAATGGTGCCGGTGTATTCTTTGTCCAGGCTGATGAGATACTGGGATATCCGGGTGGCCTTGCCGATGAGCATGATCAGCAGCCCGGTCGCCATCGGGTCGAGCGTGCCCGCGTGTCCCACGCGTTTCATGTTCAGTTTTCGCCGCACGCGCGCGACGACGTCGTGCGAGGTGTGGTCGCCCGGTTTGTCGATGAGGAGCACGCCCTCAAGTTCCTTGCGCGGTTGGATCATCATGACGATAGACGCGACGCATCGACCGCGGCGAACTGGCCAGCCACGGCCGCAATCAAGCGCGCGCGGAAATCCTGTGTATCGGTCTTGAGGTTGAGGCCGGCGGCACACGCATGGCCGCCGCCGCTGAATTGAGCGGCGATGCGATCGAGGCGATACACGGGATCCTTGCCCCGCAGGCTCGCCTTCACGCTGCCGTCGGGGCGCTCCTCGATCAGCACGCCGACATCCACTCCGTCAATCGAGCGAGCGTAGTCGACTAGACCTTCCGTGTCCTCGGCGGTCGAGCCGGTGCGTTCAAAAACCCCGGCGGGAAGCACGCCGATGCAAAGACGTCCGCCGCATTCCATCGTCAGCGACGAAAGATAACACTGCAGCAGGTTGAGTTTCCCGACTGACTCACGTTCGTAGAGTTCGAAGCCCGCCTGCGTGGGATTGGCGCCTCGGGAAAGGAGGTCCGCGGCGAGAAGAAACGTCCGCCGGGTAGTCGACGTGAACCGGAACTGCCCGGTATCGGTGAGGATACCGGTGTAAAGCCCCTGTGCGGTCGCCGCGTCGACCGGCAGATCACAGTCCATGAACACGCCTGCAAGGATCTCGCACGTCGCGGCCGACGCGCTGTCGACCAGATTGAGTTCGGCGTAGCCGGTGTTGGAGAGGTGGTGATCGATGTTCGCCACCGGCTGCGGGAAACGCGCCTTCAGGCGCTCCCCGGGTCGAGCGTGATCGGCGCAGTCGACGAAAATGGCGGCGTAGTCCGTCGAATCCTGCAGCACGTCGTCCGTGCGGAGAAATGTCATTCCCGGCACAAGAAACTCCAGGCGGCGCGGGACCGGGTCGGCATTGACGCAGACCACATCGAGGCCGCGGGCGCGAAGCACGCGAGCCAGCGCGATCTGCGAGCCGATGCAGTCGCCATCCGGCCGGGCATGTCCCACGACCGCCACACGGCGGCCGGTGAGATGCACCAGCAGCTGCCGGAATTGGGAGGAAAGTTCTGGATAGTGATTGGCCACGAAAATGTTCAGGGCTGCTGCTCCTCCGGCGGTGCCGGCGGAGACTGCCGATCGATCTCCTCGAGCAGCTCGAGGATGCGGGCCCCGGTCGCGTTGGAACGATCGGGCACGTATTCGAAGCGCGGGAGGTATTTCAGCACGATCCGACGACCCAGCTC
This sequence comes from Verrucomicrobiota bacterium, assembly GCA_023410155.1. Taxonomy (GTDB): domain Bacteria; phylum Verrucomicrobiota; class Verrucomicrobiia; order Opitutales; family Opitutaceae; genus Opitutus. The sequence continues at coordinate 8,307 of JAEYQF010000418.1, forward strand.
CGCGCGCAACTCCCGCG
>JAEYQF010000015.1 GCA_023410155.1 Verrucomicrobiota bacterium
GCTCGGCGGCCCGGGCCGAAGGATCCTCCAGCGCACCCAGTTCCTCCAGCAGCGAGTAACCGGCGCGGATCGATTTCGCGGCCGGCATGTTGATGAAGGGGAACCGCTCGATGTCGCCGAGGCCGAACGCCTTCATGCGCAAGATCACATCGGCGAGATTGGCGCGCTGGATCTCCGGCTGCGTGAAGCGCGGGCGTTCGAGGTAGTCAGTTTCTGAATACAGCCGGATGCACACGCCCTCGGTCACGCGGCCGCTGCGGCCCTTGCGCTGGTCGGCGCTGGACTGGGAGATGGGCTCGATCGGCAGCCGCCGCGTGCGCGCCTGGGGCGAGTAGCGGCTGAGGCGGGCAAGGCCGGTATCCACCACGAAGCGGATGCCGGGGATCGTGAGCGAGGTCTCTGCGATGTTGGTCGCGAGCACGATCTTGCGCCGCGGCGAAGGAGCGAAGACGCGCTGCTGCTCCGCATTCGAAAGCCGGCCGAAGAGGGGCACGAGCTCCGTGTCGCGCAGACGCCGGCCCTCGAGCAGATCACGCACTTCGCGGATGTCGCGCTCGCTGGGCAGGAAGGCGAGGATGTCGCCGTTCGTGCTTTCGCGCACGATGCGCTCGACCGCTTCGACGGTGCCGTCGATGTAGTGCAGCGCCTCGGCCTTTGCCTCGCGTTCGTCGCCTTCCGCGGCGTCGGAGCCGAGTTCGTCGAGCGGAGCGTAGATCACCTCCACGGGAAACGTGCGGCCCTCGACCTGGATCACCGGCGCGTCGTCGAAGGCGGCGCTGAACATGGCCGTGTCGATCGTGGCGGAGGTGATGACGATCTTCAGCTCGGGTCGCTTGAAGCGCAGCGTGCGCAGATGCCCGAGCAGGAAGTCGATGTTGAGCGAGCGTTCGTGCGCCTCGTCGATGATGACCGTGTCGTAGTCGCGCAGCAGCGGATCGCCCTGCACCTCGGCGAGCAGCATGCCGTCGGTGAGGAATTTCACGACCGTCTCGCGCGTGGTCTGGTCGTTGAAACGAATCTTCGCGCCCACGTGCCGGCCCCACTCGACGCCGAGTTCGTCGGCCACGCGGCGCGAGACAGAGAGCGCCGCCACACGACGCGGCTGCGTGCAGGCGATGCGGCCTTGCGTGCCGCGTCCGGCGGCGAGGCACATCTTGGGGATCTGCGTGGTTTTGCCGGAGCCGGTTTCGCCGGCGAGAATCACCACCTGATGGTTCTGGATCGCCTGCGTGATCTCCTCCGCGCGCGCGCTGATCGGCAGCTCGGACGGGAAGTCGAGCCGGAACGGAAAAGACTTGTTTGACGGTGCGGACACGGAGAGGGAGCGTGCTTTCTTCGTTTCGCGCGAAAGCGCAAGCCCTCGATGCAAGCTCCTCCGCTCCTTCCCGCCGAGACCTATCTGCGCGTCGTGCGCCTCGCCCATTTCGATGGGCTCGCCGTGCTGCTGATCGCGGGTGGATTCGCGGGTCTGGCGGCGCTCGGCCGGAACTTCGAAGGCGTGGCTGTCGGCCTGGCGATCGCGGCTGCCGGCGCAGTGGAGTTGCACGGCGCGGGTCTGCTGCGGGCGGGCGAGTCGCGCGGGTATCCGTGGATCGTCGCCAGCCAGCCGTATCTGTTGCTCGTGTTGGGCGCGTATTGCGCCTTTCGCTGGGTGGTGCCGGAGTTGCCGCCCGTGCCTACGGAACTCCAGGCCACGGTCGAAGCCAACGCCGCGCAAGTCGGCCTGCCACCGGAAGAGTATCTCCTGCTGGGTTATCGCACCGTCTATGCGCTCGTCGCGCTTGGCTCATTCTTCTATCAGGGCGGGATGACGCTCTACTATCTGCGCCGTCGACGGGCTGTGCTCGCGGCGCTCGAGCTGGATCCCGAGGCGATCGCATGAGCCCCCGCGTCCTCCGTTTCACGGCCCTGCTGCTCGCGACGGCTGCGGTCGCCTTCGCGCGGCCGTTCATGATCGTCGTCTATAACGTCGAGAACCTGGTCGACGCCGACGGCCAGGCACTCTTCGACGATTATGGAGCGCCCCGCTATACGCCGGCGCATCTGTTGACCAAGTTGCAGAACATCTCGTCCGTGCTCGCCAAGTTCGAGAACGGCCGCGGTCCAGATGTGATCCTCTTTCAGGAGTTCGAAGACGACCTCACGCCGGCGCGACGCCCGATCGATTACGCGGCGATCCTGCGTCATTACTCCCACACCACGATCGAGCAGATGCTCGGCCCGAAGTTCGACCCGGCCATCGCGGATCTCCCCGCCGAGGCGCTGCTCGCCAAGGCCATGGCCGATCGCGGCATGACGGGTTACCACATCGTCGTGGCGGAGAACCCCACGCCCAGCGGCGGCCGGCGCACGCTCGCTCAGGTCTGCGTCGTTTTCACGCGCTTCCCCGTGCTCGAGACGCGCTCGCACGCCACCGTCGATGCCCGAGCCATCCTCGAGGTGAAAATCGATGTCGAGGGACATCCGCTCCACCTTTTCAACAACCACTGGAAATCCGGCGCCAGCGATCCTGGGACCGAGAAAATCCGCATCGAAAACGCCCGCACGCTCCGCACGCGCCTCGACCAGCTCCTCAAGGCCGATCCCAACGTCGACGTCGTCATCGGCGGCGACCTCAACTCTCAATACAACCAGCGCGTCCGCTACCGTCGCACCATGGACGTCACCGGCGTCAACGACGTGCTCGGTTCGCAGGGTAACGAACTCGCCATCCGCGGGCCCGCGCGCGATCTCTACAACCTGTGGCACGAACTGCCCGCCGCCGATCGTGGGAGCGACACCTTCCGCGGACAATGGGGCACGCTGATGCACCTGCTCCTTACGCGCGGCCTCTACGATTATCGCGGCGTGCAGTATATCGATAACTCATTCGGGGTCGCGAAACTCGCCGGCCTCAACGTCGACGATAAGGGCCTGCCCCGGCGCTGGTCCTTCGCTGGTCCCGCGGGTGGAGGTTTCTCCGACCACTTCCCGCTCTACGCGAAGTTCACCACCGTCCGCGATAATCGCCCCGGCGACTACATCAGCCTGCGCAATGCCTCCGACGAAGCCTCCGAGACCGCCAGCGCCGCCGCCGCCCCGATGATCGACTACGCGGCCGTCGACCTCGCCAAAGCCGCGGCGCTGACCGACAGCATTCCCGACAGCGTCTCCATCCGCACCCCCGACTATCTGGGAAAAGTTTTTCGCGTCGAAGGCGTTGTCGGCAAAGCCAAGCGCCTCACGGTCCGCTTCCGCGGCGAGATCTACGACGTGTGGACCTACGACGCCGCCCTGCGCGAGCAGCTGCGCGAAAAATTCAAGACCGGCGACCCGATCCGCTTCTACGGCGAGCTCGGCCTCTTCAAGCAACGCTGGCAGTTTGTCGTCCGCGACCCAAGCTGGGTGAAGTGAACCGATGCTGACCGTCTACACGCTCTCCAACTGCAGCACCTGCAAAGCCGCGATCAAATGGCTGCAGGCGCACGACATCCCGTTTCAGGAACGCCCCATTCGCGAAACCCCGCCCAGCGGCGCCGAACTCGCGACCATGCTCGCCGCGCACAACGGCGAGCTGCGAAAACTCTTCAACACCTCCGGCCGCGACTACCGTGAGCAGCAACTCGCCGCCATTCTTCCCACGCTCACGATCCGCGAAGCGCTGCAATTGCTCGAGAGCAACGGCAACCTCGTGAAACGCCCCTTCGCCATCGGCACCCGCGTGGCGCTCGTGGGCTTCAATGCCGTGAAGTGGAAGAAAGCGTTGATCAAGTGAGGCCCCGGCGCCACCGGCACGAAGTTCTCTCGCCAAGCTGCGCCCGGCCCTCACGCTCCTGCCGTTCATGAGCAACGCCTCGTCCAATCCCTTGCAGCAAACTGTCGGCTGGCTGGCCACCCAGGTGGGCTTCCCTGCACGACGGCTGCCGGCAGGGGCGGAGCTGCTCGTGTGTTTTGCCGCGCTCGCCGCCGCTGACGAAGAAGCGGAACGCCAGCGCTTCCTGATCCAGCGCCGCGACGGCGCCAAAGACTCCGCGCTGCGCGCCCACGCTCAACGCCGCTCGCTCGTCCACTATAAGTGCGATAACAGCGCGAAAGTCTGAGCCCGTCAGGACCGCTGCGAACCCTCGGCCAGACACCTTGGTCAGTGCGATGCTGACCCACCGGTGCATCTCGTCGCTGTCCCCAGCGCGCCGCGCACCACCGCAGCTACTCCAAGGCTGCCGCAGCGCCCACCGGCCCGACGTCGACCAGATACTCACAACGTCATATAATGGTTTACTTCGGCGGACGCCCACTGAGGCGGACTTGCCGCAGAGCGGGGCCTCATTGCGGCGTGAGTCGCGGGACACCGTGGATCGAGCGGCGCCGTAAGTTGGCTCGAGCGGAGCGCAAGTGGGTCCCGACCCGGTCCGCACTCAGTCCCGACCCGGTCCGCATTCGGGCGCGACCCGGTCCGCACTTGGTCCCGACTCGCGCCGAGGTATGGCATGCGTCGTGCTCGTCACAGGCGTAACACGTTCCTCATAAATCGTAACACTCAAAGCCTTCCGCTCATGAAGTTCGCCCGCTGGTTTCTGTGCTCGTTGGTCCTCGTCTCGCTCGCTGCGCGGGCGACCCTCTCCGCCGCTCCGCTCAAGGTCGCGTTCTCAGACTGGCCGGGCTGGACCGCGTGGGAGATCGCCGCGCAAAAGGGCTGGTTCAAAAAAGCGGGCGTGGAGGTCGAGTTGCTCTGGTTCGAATACGGTCCGTCGATGGAGGCGTTTACCGCCGGCCAGGTCGATGCCGTCATGGTGACCAATGGCGACGCTCTCGTCACCGGCGCAGGCGGCGCGAAGAACGTGATGATCACGATCACCGACTACTCCAACGGCAACGACATGATCGTGGCGCGCCCGGGCATCAAGTCGGTGAAGGATCTGAAGGGTAAGAAAATCGGCATCGAGGTGGGCTTCGTGAGCCACTTGATGCTCCTCAATGCACTCGGGAAAAATGGACTGAGCGAGTCTGACGTCGAGATCGTGCCGACGCCGACGAGCCAGACGCCGCAGGTGCTCGCCTCGGGCCAGGTGGACGCGATTGCCGCGTGGCAGCCCAACTCGGGCGAGGCGCTGAAGGCGCTCCCCGGTGCAACCGCGATCTACACCAGCGCCAACGAGCCGGGCCTCATCTACGATGCGGTGGCCGTGACGCCGCAGAGTCTCGCCCAGCGGCGTGGTGACTGGGTGAAGT
>JAEYQF010000121.1 GCA_023410155.1 Verrucomicrobiota bacterium
CTGCCGGCCTCCCTCACCTCTCGCGGCGGCTACTTCGTGCCACCCACCATCTTCACCGCGGTGAAACCCGATCATCTGATCGCCCGTGAGGAGATCTTCGGACCGGTGCTCGCCGTGCTGCGCGCACGTGATCTCGACGAGGCCTTCGCCCTCGCCAATGCCACCGACTATGCGCTCACCGGCGGCTTGTTCTCCCGCAGCCCGAGTGCGCTCGCGCGCGCCGAAGCCGAACTCGCGTGCGGCAATCTTTATCTCAACCGCGGCATCACCGGCGCGATCGTGGAGCGGCATCCATTCGGTGGATACAAGATGAGCGGCGGCGGCACGAAGGCCGGCGGACGCGGCTATCTCGAGAACTTCCTGTTCCCGCGCGTCGTGGCGGAGAATGTCATGCGCCGTGGCTTCACCCCACCCGAATCCGGCGAATAACCAATAACCTGACAGGTCACTTTGTATGGGTGGGCGATGGGTCGTTTGTGCAGGAGCTGCAATCGAACGAAGGAAGGAGCGGCAGGCCATACGCATCGCGCAAGCCGCATACAAAACGATCGGCGGCGTCCGCAGCGTCGCTACTGAGTCGTGTCGGAACGCGGGGCCACGTGCTCGAAATCGCTCCAGGCGTATTCCACCCGGCGTCCGAGTTTCGTCACCACCGCCGTGGCACTGCCGGTCGGTTTGGCGTCGGCTGGATCGGCCGTAGGAGGCGGCTCCATCTGCACGTCCATGTCGATGTCGAGCACTCGCGCGAGACCGAGCGCCACGCGGAAAGGCTCGCTGATTCGCGCCTGCACCTGCTCGAGCGCCCGTGTCGGCCGATGGATCGTAATCACCAGTTCAACCTTGTCCGTCGGAAACAGCCACTCGACGCCGCTCTGCAGCGGGAGCTGATAACGCACGCGCTCGGCCGAGTCGGAGAGCAGCAGGGCGTGGTCGAAGTCGAAATAATCCGCCGCCTTCGTGACCTTGCGACGGCGCTGGCCGTTCTTCCGCCGCTCCCACGCCTCGGCGAAGTCCGCCGTGGGCGGCGCTCCATTGACACTCAAGAGGCGCCACCGTCGGCCATCGCCGGCGCCGGGATCGAAGCGCTCGACGCGCTGCCGCACCACGGCGTCACCCTCGAATTCGCGGACTTTCTGCGTGAATGCCCAGCGGTTTCTCTCCGCGAGCCATTTCTCCGCCACCTCGCGCAGGAGCGGCTCAGGGGCGGCCGCGCAGAAGGTGGGGAGGACACCAAGAAACAGAAGGAGCCAGCGCATCGGTCCCCCCACCGACTACGGGCCTGCCGCGCGGTTCCGCACGCGGCCGAGCGCGCCGATTCACTCCACGGACGCGCAGAGTGCCGTGTAGTGCTCGCGTGCGCGCGTGGCGCACTCGTTGAGCGTCTCCTCGGTCACATTGGCGAGCGTGAGCTTGGCCGGCGTGCAAGCCCAGTGCGGCGTTTCGCCGGGCAGATCGAGTCCGAAGCGCGCGGCGACACCCGAAGCGAGATTGAGCACGCAGGCGCCTACATTGGAGTCAGGGCACGCGAAAGGATCGAAATGCCCGCGAATCGCACTCACCAACTCGTCGGGGAAGCGCCAGTGCTCCAGCAGAGTGGCGGTGACTTCGGCCGACGTCGTGCCGAAACGTTTCTTCTCCCACTCCGTGATCAGCGGCCATTCGGCTTCACCTGGATACTGCTGTCCCCAAGCCGAGCCATCGATGATCACCCGACCGAGCGTGCGGAGCAGGCCGGCCGTGTAGGCGAGCCCGGCATCGCAACCCGACGGTTGCGCGAGCACCTCGGCGGCCGCCGCCGTCGCGACAGAGTTCTCCCAAAGCCGGCAGGCTTTGAGCCGATAAACGGAAAGATCCTTCTGGCACATCTGGTGCGCCGCCGCCAGACCCACGAGCCGGTAAACCTCGCGGAAACCCACGCGACCGACTGCGCCTTCGAGGGAATCGGTCGGCTCCCGCAGGCCGAAGATCACACTGTTGCTCATCCGCACCACGTGGAACGTCAGTGCAGGATCCAGCCGAATCAGTTGCACGATCTCGTCGAGCTCGGTGTCGGGGTTGGCCAGCAGACCCCTCAGCCGGCCAAACGTCGCCGCCGACGGCGCCAGTTTGTTGCCCAAGTTAATGATAGTCGCTCGGTCGAGAGGCATGGAATGCGAAAACGCTCTCCCTCTGTCGGCACAAACGCCGATTTCCCGAAGTAAAAATTTCGCAAACCCTCCCCTCGCCGGCCATTTCGGAAGGAACGCTTCTTCCGGACGGGGCGTGACTTCAGAAATCGATCGTCTGCATCGGCCCGAATTTCACCTCGAAACGATCCTGATACGGCTTCACCCGCGCGAAATCCGATCGCGAAATCTCGTAGCGGCGGCCGACTTTGATGAAAACGACCGATCCAACCCCGCCACCTTCGATGCGCGTCAATGTAGGCGGATACTCCGGCGCGACCTCCGCGAACTGCAGCTTCCCTGCGCCGGACTTGATCTTCACCACCACGCCGGCACGCATCGGCGAACGCAGTGTCACCTCGATCTGTGCGAACGCCTCGGAGGTTTTGCTCACTTCTGCAAACACCTGGAATTTTTCCGGCGGCAGCCGCTTGTTCCCCTCCGTGCGTAATGGGACCTCGTAGACCCAGCGCTGATCGTCCTCCGATGCCAGGGTCGCGCGCTCGATGTCCATCAGCTCACCCAGAGTGGGTCGCGAACCGCGTCGGCCCGCGCTTCTCTCCGGGTTTTCCCGCCGCTCCGCCCGCTTTTCTCCTTCCTTGCGATAGCGCCGAATCACCGCAGGCGTGGGCGGACCGCCATCGACCGAGAGCGGCGTAAACTGCTCTTCGTAAGGTTTCGAAGGATCAAAACGCACCACGATGGTCTCTCGCACCTTCCCCTTGTCGTCGCGTTCCACGAAGGTCTGCGTGAACGCCCACCGGTCTTGGTTCTGTTCCACTTTCTCGAGGGCCTGCTCCAGCGGGCGCGGCGCCGCGATCGCGCATCCCAGCTTCATGCAGGCGCAGACGACGACGACCATCCGTAAGGAAACCATGCGCCGACGATGCCTTCGCCCGACGTGTCTCGCAACTCATCCCCCGCGCCACGCCTGGATCAGAACAGATCCGAGCGCAGCCGGGCAAAAATCGTTTCCGCTTCGTCGATCGCCTCCGCCCAAGCCGCTTGGCTCAGCCCGAGTGCGGTCAGTTTCGGCTCCGTCACGGTCCAGAACATCTCGTCCCCCGCCAGTGCTCTCCCCCCTTGCGCGAGGCCGGCTCCAGCCAGATTGATCACGCCCGCCAACGGAGAGTTGCCCGGCGCCCCGATGAATTTCGCCTGCGTGCGCACGCCCGTCACCAACTCCGGCGCGCAGCGCCAACCCTCGAGCGCGATGACCGCGGCCTCCTCGTGCGTCATGCCGAGATGCACCGTCTCCCAGTCTTGATAGCTCGCAAATGCTTCCGGGTCGTAGGGCTGCACCTCGAGCCCATCCGTCACCAGCACGCGCTCCAGCACCATGATGCCGATCGCCCGCAACAGCCCCGCCGTGTAAGCGAGACGTGGGTCCATTTGGGTGCGCAGCGCCAGTTGTTCGGCCGCGAGGGCATGGAACAACAGCGACTCGCGAAGCTGATCCGCACTGATCGCGTGCCCAGGCATCGCCCGGTCCACCAAGCGCCCGACCGTCGCGAAGCCCACCAATCTCACCACCTCGCCCAAACCCACGCGGCGCACGGCTTCATCGACCGAGCCCACGGAGCCTGCTCCCCCGAACACGACACTGTTGCTCACCCGCACGACGGACGCGGCGAGAGCCGGATCGAGCCGGATCTGCTCGCAAATACGATCCAGATCCACGTGCGGATCCTGCAACAGCTCCGATAACCCGGCGAGGACCTGCGGAGCGGCCGACAACGTGCCGGCGGCGGCGAGCACATGAGCGGAGGCGAGTGGGGCGATCACACTCCTAGCAACGGCACACCTCCTTCCGACCTGAAGCGGAGTTTTCCGCACCGCATCGTGTGCCAGCCCTGCAGCCGACCCGCTGCGCAGCGTGGCGCGACTCGTTCCGCACCCTGGCTCGACGTGGTGCGCACTTCGTCCCGACTCGCGCCGGACAAACGCTCGACCGTGGCCCCGACGTATTGCCGTTCCGGATACAGCGGAGCGCCTAACGCAGTGCGATGCTCTGGCGTTCGAAATGTCCGATCGCCTCGTCCGCCGCTTCGCGCCACGCCTCCTCGCTCATGCCCACGGCCGCGAGTTTTTCCGGCGTCACGGACCACAGGTGCGCTTCACCGGGCAGCGATTTTCCCGCGTCGGCGACCACCGCACCGGCAAGATTCAGCACGCCGGAAAACACATCCTCGCTACCGGGCTCCGGGAAAAGGTGGTAGCCTCCGATCGCGCCAACGAGGTCGGAAGGGAAACGCCATTCGTAGAGAATCGTCATGGCCACGTCGGTGTTGGCCATGCCGAATTCCGCCATCTCCCACTCGACATAGCTCGGGTGGCGCTCCGGCGTGAACCAGCGCTCCGCGGGCAGGACACCGCGCGCCGCCCGGTCCATCGCCATCGCGCCGATCAAGCGCAGCAAGCCGGCGGCATAGGCGGTATTCTTTTCGACGTTCACGCGCCGCGCGATCGCCTCGGCCGCGAGCGCATGGAGCAGCAGCGATTCCCGCAGCGCAGGAAGCTCGACCCGGTAAGTGGCCAGCGAGTCGTCTCCGAGACTCATCGCGGTTGCGAGACCGACGAGGCGCAGCAGCTCGGCATAGCCGACGCGCGCCACCGCCTCATCGACGGATCCAATTTCCCAACCCGCGCCGAACGCGGCGCTGTTGCTCACACGAATCACGTCGGCTGACAGTGCCGGATCGAGGCGAATGAGAGTGGAGATTTCGCCCAGGTCGGAATTCAGGTCCCGCAACAACTCGCACACACGCGCGAGGGCCCGCGGCGCGGGCGGCAGCGCGCGGGCTTGTTCGAGGATCTTATCGCGGGTAATCAGGTTGGACACGTCGCATCGCGGGTCTGGCGTGGGGGGTGTTTCGCCACGCCGCCTACATACGGCAGATGAGCAGCTCCCGCTCGAAGAGCAACTCCTTCGGCATGTGATCGTGCAAATCGAGAAAGAGTTCTCCCTGTCCGATCACCTCGGCGCGCCACGCGGTGGGGTCGAACGCCTGGAGTTGCTCGAATTTTTCCCTGGGAAACTCGAGCCCGGTCCAGTCGATGTCTTCGTAATGCGGCTGCCAGCCGATCGGCGACTCCTTGGCCCGTGTGCGACCGGTGCAGCGGTCGACGATCCATTTGAGCACGCGCATATTGTCGCCGTAGCCAGGCCAGATGAATTTTCCGTCGGCGTCCTTGCGGAACCAGTTCACGTGGAAGATCCGCGGCGCCTCGGTGAGCAGTTTCTTCATCTTTATCCAGTGCCGGAAATAATCACCCATGTGATAGCCGCAGAACGGCAGCATCGCCATCGGATCGCGTCGCACCTTGCCGATCGTGCCGGCGGCGGCGGCGGTCATTTCCGAGCCCATCGTGGCGCCGAGGTAGACACCGCCCGACCAGTTGAACGCTTGATAAACGAGCGGCATGGTCGTGGCGCGACGTCCCCCGAAGATGATCGCGCTGATGGGCACGCCTTCGGGATTCTCCCACTCAGAATCGATGGTCGGGCACTGCGAGGCCGGCGCGGTGAAGCGGGCGTTCGGGTGCGCCACTTTCGCTCCAGTCTCCCGGCCAATCGCCGGCGTCCATTTGCGGCCCTGCCAGTCGAGGCACTCGGCGGGAGGCGTGTCGGTCATCCCTTCCCACCAGACGCCACCGTCGGGAGTGACGCCCACGTTCGTGAAGATCGTGTTCTTCGCGAGCGAGGCCATCGCGTTGGGATTGGTCTTGAGCGAAGTGCCCGGAGCGACGCCGAAAAAGCCCGCCTCGGGATTGATGGCGCGCAAGCGACCGTTTTCGTCGGGCCGGATCCACGCGATGTCGTCACCGACGGTCCAGATTTTCCAGCCGGCCTGGCGGAACGACTCGGGCGGGATGAGCATCGCGAAGTTGGTCTTGCCGCAGGCGCTGGGAAAGGCCGCGGCGACATAGGTCTTCTCCCCCTCCGGGTTTTCGACGCCAAGGATCAGCATGTGCTCGGCCATCCAGCCTTCATCGCGGGCCATGTTGGAGGCGATGCGCAGCGCGAAACACTTTTTGCCCAACAATGCGTTTCCCCCGTATCCAGATCCGTAGGACCAGATCTCGCGCGTCTCCGGGAAATGCACGATGTATTTCTCCTGATTGCACGGCCACGGCACATCCACCTGACCGGCCGCGAGCGGTGCACCCACAGAATGGATACACGGCACGACCCGCTTCTCGTGCTTATCGATCTCCTGAAAAACCGCGCGGCCGATGCGCGCCATGATCCGCATGTTGACCACGACGTAGGGTGAATCGGTGAGCTCGACGCCGAGCTGCGACATCGGCGAGCCAACCGGGCCCATGCTGAAGGCGAGCACATACATCGTGCGCCCCGCCATGCAGCCGCGGAACAGCTGCTTCAGCTATCTCTTCATCTCGAACGGATTCTCCCAGTTGTTCGTCGGCCCGGCGTTGTCCTTCGACAATGAGCAGATAAAGGTTCGGTCTTCGACGCGCGCCACATCGCCCGGATCCGAACGCGCATGAAAACACCCGGGCCAGAGCTTCTCGTTCAACTTGGTGAACGTGCCATTCGCGACCAGCAGCTCACACAGGGCGTCGTATTCTTCCTTCGAGCCGTCCACCCAGTGGACGGCGGCAGGCTGACAGAGGTCGACCATCTTCTCGACCCACCTCAGCAAGTGTTTGTTTTCACTCAGGGGCTTGGACGGGGCGTTCTTTCTCATGGCGTTATAATCATCTCGCAAACGTTCGTCGAGTAAACGGGCAAGCCCCCTGTAGCTGAGGTATTACCCGGTATTCTGACTGCAAATAACGCACCAAATACGCCGTAATTTCAGTCGCGCACGGCCCGCTTTCTTGCGAGCCGCCGCACGCGCTAGTCGTGGCGCGATCACCGCTTCAGTTCGCCGGCTCGACGTGCACGGAGACGTCGCTGATCGCCAGCGCCTCACAAGCGAGCAACGCATCCTTCACCGCATGCGCGATGTCGTGCCCGCCTCTCACCGACAAATCCCCGTCGACGCGCACGTGAATGTCGACGAGGTGCGAAAGGCCGCTCTTGCGCACGCGGCATTTGTCGAGTGCGCGCACGCCGTCAACCTGCAGCGCCAGCGCACGCACCGCGTTCTCGAACTCCACCGGCACGGCCTCGTCCATCACCCCGCCGACGGCGCGATGCAGCATCGAGACGCCGTTGAAGCCGATCACCACGCACGCGAGCAGCGCCGCCCAGTCGTCGGCCGTTTCGTAGCCCTCGCCGCCGATCACCGCGATCGCGATGCCGACAAACGCCGCGCCCGACGTGACCGCGTCCGAGTAGTGATGCAGCGCCTCCACGCCCAGCGCGGTGCTCCCTGCCTCGGCGCCCGCGCGACTCATCCGCCGGGAAAACCATACCTTCGAACCTACGATCACCGCCAGCAACGGCAGCGTCGCCCAGTGCGGCCCGCGATGCGGCGTCACGATTTCGCCGATCGCGTGCCACGCCACCCAGCCGCACACCGCGAAGATAAAAACCGCCACCGCCAGCGCAGCGAGCGGCTCCGCCTTGCCGTGACCATACGGATGATCGTCGTCCGGCGGTTTCGACGCCACGCGGAAACCAGCCCAGACGAGCAGCGACGAAAGGATATCGAGCAACGACTCCGCCCCGTCTGCGATCAGCGCATACGTGTTGCCGAAAACTCCGCCCGCAAACTTCACCGCGGCGAGCACCGCGTTCAGCACGATGCCGCGCAACACCAGCCGCGCGCTCTCCCGCGCGCGTCGCTGGATCACGGCATGATGGCTCGGCAAATCCGGGGACACCCCGCGACGCTACGGCTCCGTTCACGCGACCGGCGAGCCCGCAATTGACCGGTTTCCCCCGCTGCCCCATCCTCTCACCCGCGCATGGCTGACACCCACATCACGATCGGCATGGATCCGGTGAAACAGTTCTCCGTTTTCACGGAGAACCGCGTCGGCCGTCTCAACGACCTCAGCGCGCTGCTCAAGGCCAACAACGTCCACATCATCGCGCTCACCGTGCTCGACACGACCGACAGCGCGATCGTCCGCATGATCGTCGACGATCCAGACAAGGCCCGCGAGCTGATGATCAATAACGATTTTCCCTACACCGAGTGCAACGTGCTCGCGGTCGAGATCAACGACGAGTCCGACCTCAAGGGCGTGCTCAGTGCATTGCTCGAAGCCGAGATCAACGTCCATTACATTTACAGCTTCATCAAACGCCCGGCCGACCGCGCCGCCCTCGCGATCAACGTCGAGGACGACGACGTCGCCGCGCAGGCGCTCAACCACCGCGGCTTCCGCGTCCTCACCCAGCGCGACATCTCGCGCTGACAAAGAGAACTTCCGCGGGCTCAGCCCTTCACCTCTCCCATCCGCTCGCCCTCGAGCAGATAGATGCCGGTGAGGTATCCGTTCTCCACCATCGGGCCGACCTTCAATCGGCCATAGAATGAGATCGGCACATCCATCAGCGGACGCACGCCCTTCTTCATCTGCACGACCACCCACTCGTTCATGTTGGGCATGATCCCGTAGCAGCACATCGCCGGATCCTTCACCAAGAGAAACTCCGTCACCAACCCGTTCTCCAGCTTCGTCGGCAACATGAAACCGGTCACGAGAGCTTTCTTGCCGCTCCACTCACGCACTGCCGTCGGAATCTGTTCTTCGCCCGTTGGCACCGTGCCGTCAGCCGCGGCGGCGTCAAAGGCCGGCGCCACGAAGCGAAATGCCCCGAGCTTGTCGAAGCCGAGCACCAGGTAACCATTCTCCTCCGCCGGTGGTGCGATCGCGATCTCACCCGCGACGGCAGGGAAAACCGTGCACGCCCACACCGCCAGAACTCGAAACAGACGCAGCGAAACCATGAGGCCGCGACCGTGGCACACGCCGGGTTCTCCGTCAAAACGCAACCCTGGCCACCTCAGGCCGCACCGTGGCTCGAATCGAGCCGCACCTTGTCCCGACTCGATCCACCCTCTGGCTCGACCCGGTGCGCACTGCGGCTCGACCCGGTCACGAAGTCGGCGCGAGCGTGTCGGCGACCGGAGTGCGATATGCCTTCAGCGCTGGGACGATGCCCCCGAGCGCACACAGACCGACGAGCGCGGCAGGCACCACCGCGAACACCGGATTCCACGCCCAGCCCTCGATCACCACGCCAGTCTGCGCCCGAATCGTCGCCGCCACGATCGAGATCAGCACTCCGTAAACGATCAACCCCGCCAGCACGCCCACCACGCCGATCGCAGCCGCCTCAGCCACGACCGCCCCGAAGATGGTCGTCTGTCGCGCTCCCAGCGCGCGCAGAATCGCAAGATCGCGCCGCCGCGCGCTCATCGAATTGTAAATGCTCGCGAGCACTGAACCCGCCGCCACCAGCGCCACCAGATAGGCGACGAGTCCCAGCACGCGATCAAACCAGGAGATTTTCTGGAAAAGCTCCGCCACAATCGTGCCCACCGGATACGCGAACGTCAGTCGGTTGCCCTGCCGGTTGATGCTTTGATCGAGGAGGAAGCCCGCGGTCGAGGCGCGAAGCTGAATCGAGACGGCGCTGATCTCGGACGCCGCGCGCGGATCGTGGCCGGCCATCGTCTGCACTCCCTCCAAGGGAATCCAGATCACGCGATCCGCGGGCGTGTTGGTCGGCTCGAGCAGGCCCACGACCGTGTAGGTCTCGGCGTGT
>JAEYQF010000144.1 GCA_023410155.1 Verrucomicrobiota bacterium
GGGCACGCGACGGGGCCACGGAAGTGGCCGCCGCGAATTACCCGCTGATTCGCGAGTTGAAGATCGAGCACGCGGTCGCACCGATACCGGCCGATGAAGCCAAAACCACCGGCTGGCGTGCGGCTACGCCGGACCAGGTGGGAGGATTTTCCGCGGTCGCTTCTTTCTTCGCGCGCGATCTCCATCGCAGACTCGGGGTGCCGGGCGGGATCATCCATAGCTCCTGGGGCGGCACCGCGATCGATGCGTGGATGAGCGACGAGGCGCGCGAAGCGACGCCGTTTGCGTCGGCGATCGCCGCGCGCTGGCAGGCGGCGAAGGCCGAGTGGCCGCCGGAGCGCGTGGCAAGTTACCCGAGCGACCTGGCGGCGTGGGAAAGTGCGGAGAACGATGGCAACGCGAAGAATACCAAGAATCCGCTGCGTTGGCCCGAGCCGCCGGCCACGGAGGCGTCTCCGCGTCGCCCCGCCGGACTCTACAACGCGATGATCGCACCGCTCGCGCCCTGGGCCGTGAGCGGCGTTCTGTGGTATCAGGGCGAATCGAACGTCGATTACACGCCGGAGTATCCTTCACTTTTCGCGGCCCTGATTCGGAGCTGGCGCGCAGCGTGGGAGGAGCCGGAGCTGCCCTTTTATTTCGTGCAGATTCCGAACTACGGCGACAGCGAGCCGCTCGGTCGCAAGTGGGCCCGACTGCGCGAGGCACAGGCGACCGCGCTCGCGTTGCCCGCCACCGCGATGGCTGTGACAATCGACCTCGGGGAAGCGGACAACCGCCACCCGCTGAACAAACAGGACGTCGGGCGCCGGCTGGCCGCGATCGCGCGCACGCAGGTTTATGGACTTCCGGGCGATTGGTCGGGGCCGATGTTCGCGCGGGCGATTCGAGAGGGTGCGGCAATGCGCGTGCAGTTCACACATGCGAGCACGGGCTTGGTGGCGCACGACAAACCGGTGCAAGCGCTGGAGGTCGCCGGCGCGGATAAGGTGTTTCATCCCGCCACAGGCCGCATCGAGGGCGAGACGCTCGTGGTTTCTTCTCCGGCGGTGAAGGAGCCGGTGGCCGTCCGTTACGCGTGGAGCAACGCGCCGCGTGCGAATCTCTTCAATGGTGCGGGTCTGCCCGCGGCGCCTTTTCGCTCCGACGATTGGTGAGCTCGGACCACGCGTTTGCACCGCGCTCGCGGCTCGCCTGGCCGAGTGCAGACAAAACAGGCGGACCCGGTTCGGGTGCGCCTGGAAGTGTGAGGAGCGAGTCGTCGCAGCGCCTGATCAGGGCACCTCGTAGATCTCGACGACCAACCGGCCCTTCTTGGTGCCGCGGCCCTGCACCGTGTAAACGCCGGGCTTCAGTTTGATCAGGACGGCCGTGTCGATCAGGCTCGAACTCAGGGCGGAGGCGCCGACCTTCTTCGTCGCCGATTTGATCTTTGAGGCGGAAGCAGCCGGATAACTCGAACGCACGGTCTCCGGCTTCTCCCAATCGCGGTTCTTCGCGAGCAAGGTCCCGTTCTTGTTGTAAACACCCAGCCACGGATCCTTGACTCCCTTGGAGCCGAGTTTGGGCCCGAGTCCGCGGATCAGCAGGGTCTTGCTTCCGCTGCCCTTGATCTCGAAACCGGCGACGACGGGCTTGCCGCTCTCGACCGAGTGGCTGCGCATCTTCTGCGAGGAGAGCTTTGAAGCATCCTTGGCAAACGGCGACTTCACGGCGGTGTCGTAGACCTCGAGCAACACATTGCCGGACTTGTCGCTGCCGGCACCCGTCACGCGCAAGCGGTAGCTACCGGGCTTCAGGGTGACGAGGATGGCGGCGTCCTTGCTGCCCTTGCTCAGAGGCGACGCTCCCACTCGTTGGAAGAGGCTGCGGAGATTAGCGTTGCCCCCCCATGCTTGCTCGGATGCGAGCAACGTGGACCCGCGGGTCAGCTCCATTTTGGGCTGCGGAAGGCGGTTACTGACGCCGAGCTCCTTCAATCCGGGTCCGACGGCGCGCAGCAACAGAGTCTGCGGTTTCTTGCCTGAAACCTTGAAGTAGAGGTAAGCAGGCCTGCCCGAGCTCACATAGGTGAGATTGCTCGTGCGCAGCAGGCGCGATGACTTGGTCGTGGCGACGGCGCTGCTCTTCACCGAGATCTTCACCTTGCCGGTGCTGGTGCCCGTCGAGTTGCGGACCGTGACCGTGACCGTGTAGGTGCCGGATTTGGTCGGCTTGCCGGAGATGATGCCGGTCGCAGAATCGATGGTCAGCCCCGGCGGCAAACCCTTTGCCGTGTAGCGCGTCGGGGAATCGGTCGCCGGCACCGCGTAGAGGAATTCCGCGCCGCGCTGCGCGGCCACACTGGTCGCACCCGTGACGACAGGCACGGCAGGCAGGTAGAACTGGTGTGCGCTGGTGTAGAGCCAGCTGCTGGAACCTGCGCCCGCAGGCATGACTGCCCGGACGCGGTAGAGCAGGTTGGTTTTCGAGGGCAGCGCCAGACCGGTGAGCTGCCACGTGCCGGTGGAGCCCACACGCTTGGCCGTGCCTACGGAGGACCATTCGTCGCCGCCGTCGGTGGAGCTTTCAAAGACGACTTGAGCGGGTGTGGGCATCGGGCCGCTCGGGGTCCAGCTCATGACCGTGCGCTCATTGTTCACCTTGAAGGTTTCGGCAGCGACCGCATCCCCGCTTAATCGCGCGATGCCGTATCGGGCCACTTTGCCGATCTTGGTGAACGAGCCTCCGAGGAGGACCTTACCGTCCGGCGAGAGAAGGATCGCCGTCACCGGACCGTTCGGCGACTGCTTGAAGGACGTATCGAGCGAGCCATTCGCCTTGAGCCGCGCCACGTAGTTGCGCGTGGTCGATCCCACCTTGGTGAATGAACCGCCGATGAGAATCTTGCCGTCGGATTGGACGACGATGGCGTCGACCGCCCCGTTCACCGTCGCGCTGAAGCTGCTGTCATTGGAGCCGTTGGCGTTGAGGCGCCCGAGCGTGGCATTCTTGCCCGAGCCGGCCGCATAGATGATCTTGCCGTCCGGTTGCACCGCCAGGCGAGTGACCGCGCGGCTTACACTGGCGTTGAAGCTGGTGTCAGCAGTGCCGTTGGTGTTGAGCCGGGCCAGGTAGCTGCGACTGGCGCCACCAATCTTGGTGAAGCTGCCGCCGGCCAGGATCTTGCCGTCCGCTTGAAGCGCCAGTGCCGAGACCGTGTTGTTGGCGTTCGGATTGAACGTGGTGTCGAGTGAACGCGAGCTGTTCATCCGAGCGATCCGGTTGCGGGTGGAGCCGGCCATCTTGGTGAAGGAGCCAGCCACCAGGATCTGGTTGCTCGAGGTGACCGCGAGGGCCCGGACCTCGCCATTGGGGTTGGGCAGGAAACTGCTGTTCAAACCGCCGCTGGAGCTGAGGAGCGCGAAGTTGTTCACGGGGGCGCCCGCGATGTCGGAGAAAGATCCGCCGATCACGATCGCGGCGACGGATTGCACGGCGGTGAACGAGCCGCCCGCGAGCACCACACCGTTGTTGGTGATCGCGACTGAACTGACTGTGGAGTCGAGATCAGGGTTGAACGCCGCATCGACGCGCCCACTCGTGGCATTCACGCGTGCGATGCGATTGCGGACGATCACGGTGCTCTCGTCGTCGGCATAGCGGAGCGCGGAAAACGCGCCGCCGACGAGCAGGCGATTGTTACTGGCGGTCGCCAGCGTGAGCACCTGTCCGTTGGCGACGAGTTTGAAGGCTGAGTCGAGCGCACCGGAGGCCTTGAGACGGGCGATATAAGGGTGCCGCGTGGAGCCGATTCGTTGGAAGTTTCCACCGATCACCAGCTCGCCGTCACCGACGTCGAGCACGGAGATGACGCTGCCGTCGATCTCGGGCTTGAAGGCAGTGTCGAGTGTTCCTTCGGCATTGAGGCGAGCGAGGAACTGTTGCTCGAGGGTCTTATCCGCAGACTCGGGCCTGAATCCTCCGAAGCCTCCGCTCACCAAAATCTTGTCGCCGGAAGCAGGCAGGATGTTGAGCACGAACCCGTTCGGGTTGGGATTGTAGTCTTCGACGACCTTCCCGTCCTTGGTGAGAAGCGCGAGGTAGTTGCGCGTCGTCGGGTCGGACTCGCCGTCTTCCGTGATACGGGTGAAGGCACCACCCACGTAAATTTCAGCTTCGGCGTCCCCCTTGGGCAGGATCGCGTAAACGACGTCGTTCAAGGTGGGCTTGAAGTTCTCGTCGAGCGCCCCGTCCGTCCCGCTGATGCGGGCGATATACGGGCGATCTTTGCCGGCCAGCTTCTTGAACGCGCCGCCAACGAGCAGTTTGCCGTCTTTCTGGAAAGCCACGGTGTAAACCGCCCCGTCGAACAAGGGTGTAAACGTCGTGTCGCGTGTGCCGTCGGCGTTGAACCGGGCAAGGGCCAGAGAGAGATCACCACCGTCCACGGTGAAGCGGCCGGCCACGAGGAACTTGCCATTCGAGAGCGGATAGATGCGGCTGACCGTGCCGGTCATGCGGTCGATCGCCGCCGGCACAAAGCCCTCGACGAGCGCACCGTTGGAATCGAACGCCGCGAGACCCTCGTGCTGCGTCGCCACGGGTGCGCTGGAAGGCAGCACCGCCAGGCTGCGGACCGGGCCATTGGGCTGAGGGAAGAAAATCGCATCCGGCGAACTGTCGGAGTAGAAGCGAGCGAGGTTCTTGGAGTCCGCGCCGTTGAAATCGTCGAAGCCGCCCGCGACCAGCACGCGACCGTCGCCTTGCTGGGCCAGCGCATGCACCGTGGGCGGAGCAACGCCGCCGACATCAGCATTGAAGCCACTATCCAGGCCACCGGCCTCTGTGATCCGGGCGATGCGCGACCGCTTGACCGATGCACTCGCGCCGCTGGGCTTCAAGCTCGAGAAGGTGCCGGCAACCAGGATCTTGTTGTCGGATTGGCGAGCCAGCGCCATGACCAGATTACCCGAGCGCGAGTCCAGCCCCAGGTTGAAGCTGGTATCGGGCGCACCGTCGCTGTTCAGCCGCGCCACATAGCGGCGCGTGAGCGTCGATCCGGACGAGCCATGAACGCCAACGGTGGTGAAAACGCCACCCACCACGATCTTGTTGTCGCTCTGCACCACGATCGAGGAAACCCGTGCGTTGAAGCGGGCCTTGAAGTCTTCGTCCAAGAGTCCGTCGAAACCGAACCGCGCGATGCTCTCACGCACGTGAGCCGCGTTCCGATCCGCGACCTGCTGGAAAAAGCCTCCGACAATGATCTTCTCGCCCTGAATCGCGAGGGCCGAGACGCTGCCGGCGACGCCTGCGTCGAATTCGCTGACCAACTCTCCGCTGGCCTTCAGAAGCGCCAGACCGTAACGGTAGGCGCCCCTGTCGCCGTTGGGCTGCACCAGGGTGAAATCGCCTCCGATGAACATGGTGCCATCGGAGCGAAGCGCGATCGCATGCACCGCGCCGTCAGCGTTGGGGTTGAAGTCCTCATCGACCGTGCCGTCTTCTTTCAGGCGCATGATGTAGCGCCGCGTGACGGTCGCAGACGCTCCGTTCGGGCGCAGGACGGTGAAGCTTCCTCCGACGAGGATCTTCTTGTCCGGCTGCACGACGATGGAGGAGACGGTGCCGTTGGTGTTCGGATCGAAAGCAGTGTCGAGCGAACCATCGGCGTTGAGGCGCGCGATGTAGCCTCGAACGACGTTATTCACCACCGTGAAGCTGCCGCCGATCAGGACTTTGCCGTCAGCCTGTTGGGCGATGGTGAACACGCGCCCGTTGGTGGAACCTTCGAAACTGGCATCCACCCCGCCGCTCTTGCTCAGGCGGGCGATACCGCTGTGGCTCTTGCCGCCCACGCTGCTGAAATCTCCACCGAGCAGGATCTTGCCATCCGACTGGACGGCGACCGCCGACGCGCGGCCAGTAGCCGTCGGATCGAGGTTCGTGTCGAGGCCGCCGGTGCGCAGCACCCGCGCGACATAGCTGCGGCTGACGCGCTTCTCCGCACGGTCGACCGTCGCGGTAAAACCGCCTCCGAAAATCACTCCGCCGTCGGCCTGCAGCGCCAGGGCATTCACGTAGTAATTGAAGGTCGGATTGAAATCGGGATCGACCGCGCCCGTCGGCAGGAGCCGCGCCGCATAGGGTCGAACCGCGCCTCCAGCGCCGGCGATCGAAGAGAATCGACCCGCCAGCACGATGCGGCCGTCACCCTGCACCGCCACCGCGGAAACGAGGGCATCCGGCGCCGCCAGAAACGTCGTATCGAGCGAGCCGTCCGTATTCACGCGAGCCATACGCGGGCGGGTCACCGCGCTGCCGCTGGCCGGATCCAGGGACGTGAACGAACCGGCGATGATGATGCGCTGGTCGGGCTGCACCGCGATCGCATTGACGGCGTTGTTCGCCTTGAGATTGAAGCTGGTGTCCACCGTGCCGCTGAGGTTCAGGCGAGCCAGTCGGTGACGCGTGATCGCGCTGCTGCGTCCATTGGGCTGAACGGTCGTGAAACCGCCGCCTACCAGGAGCTTGCCATCGGCTTGCTGCGCGAGTGAAAGCACCAGTCCGCCGAAGTTCGGGTCGAAGCTCTTGTCGAGCGCACCGCTCGCGGTGAACCGCGCGAGGCGATTGCGCGTGACTGGCTTGCCCGAGCCGCCCGGCTGCACCGTGGTGAAGCCGCCACCGATCACGATCTTGCCGTCTTGCTGCACGAGAATCGCGCGCACGTCGGGCACGAGCCCGCCGCCGGCATTGGGATTGAAGGCGTTGTCGAGCGAGCCGCTCGCATTCAGGCGCGCCACGTAGCCGCGGGCCTTGCTCCCGACCTTGGTGAATTTTCCGCCGATGAGAATCTTCCCGTCGCCCTGCACCGCGATCGCTTGCACGCGGCCGTTGACCTTCGGCTTGAACGACTCGTCCAAGGTGCCGTCGATGTTGAAACGGGCGACGTTCTTCACCGCGATCTTCGCGCGGGCGCCATTCGGTTTCGCCGAGTCGAACTCGCCGCCGATCAAGATCTTGCCGTCAGCCTGCACCGCCACTGCGTAAACGGTCCCGTCAACATTGGGATCAAATGCATCGGCCGCCGACTGGGCGCGCAGGACCGGGGCCACGATCAGCAGCACCAAACTTAGCCAGCTAAAGGTGCGCACCGCGGAGCGGAAAACAGGAACAGTGAACATATTGGGATACGAAAGGGAAGGGACGGGAAGCGACAGCAAGGACCCCGAAGACGGAAGCGCTAGGAGTTCTCCCCGATAAGAACGTCCATGACAAGCCTCGTGCTCGCCTCTTGGCAAGCTCCGGCAGGCACCGCGCGGCAGGAACGGTCGACGCTAGAAAACACGTGGCGCCCTTAGTGCCTCGCCCTTCTCGCGAAGTTCCGGGAAAATACCGGGCACGCCGCTCCTCCAACCACGTCGCGCCTCGCGCTGGTCCGTGCGTCAACGGGGCGGAAACGCGAGCTGCCGCCGATGTCTGGCGCCGAACTTCCCAACAATCTGCCGGTCAGCGGGCTGAAGTGCCCGGCCGCGTTAACCGACCCGAGCACTTCCACATGCCTTCCACCCGCAAACTCACGCTGCCTCCGCTTCCCCGCTTCCGTTCCGGCGTCGCGCGCACCCGTTTATTCACCTCCGATCGGGCGATTCCGCTCCTGCTCACCGTGGCGGCGCTCAGCTTCCTCGCCGGCGTGTTCCTGCCATTCTTCCACGTCACCAAATTCTGGCTCTTCGACGACGCGGTTTCTGTGGTCGGCGGCATCCTCACGCTGCTCCACGAGGGCGAGCTTTTCCTCTTTGTTGTGCTCACCCTGTTCACCTTGATCTTCCCCTGCGTGAAACTCGCCCTGCTGGCCCTCACTTGGCTGGAGCGCGAACACGATCTCACCCGCGTCCGGCGCCTGCATGCCTGGGTCGAGCACCTCGGGAAATGGTCGATGCTCGATGTGTTCGTCGTGGCCATCCTCCTGGTCGCGCTCAAATCCGCATCGGTCGCCGCGCTGCATGTCGGCGCCGGCCTCTATCTTTTCACCTGCTCGGTGCTCGCCACGCAGACCGCGTCGGCGCTTGTATCCAGAATCCTGATGCAGGACTCCCGCTCGGAATGAAAAAGCCACGGCGTCGAAACGCCGTGGCTGAATCCTGTCCGTGCCTCCCTTCGGCCGCTTACAGGGCCGGACGAAAGCAGCGATGCCGGCCCGCTTAGAAGCGGTAGGCGATGCCGACCGCGGTCTCGAGCGAGTTACCGACGGCGCCCTCGGTCACGTCGTATTGCGCGCGGACCGTCAGCGCCACCTCACGGGTGAGATGGTAGGCGATCTTCACGCCGCCCTGGAGCGCGTTGGCATTGTAGCTCACCGCGCGGGCCAGGTTCACATACGGGGTGACCGTCGCGTGCTCGAACGCGAACTCGACACCCGCACCGACCTTGTAAGCGAAGGAGTCATCCTTGGCCGTGGCAGCGGTCGTGGTGGCGCGGTCCCAGACCCAACCGGCGGCGGCAGTCGCGAACGGCTTGCCCCACGAGTAGGCCTTGTAGGCCGTCGCATTCAGGTTGAACTCCTGCTCGGTGTAACGGACATCCGAGGTCGCGCGCGACCAGACGTAGTCTGCGCCGACGTCGATGTTCGCCGAGAACGGCTGGTTGTAGGCGACGGTGAAGCCGCTCGCGTGACTCGGCACGCTGTTGTGCAAGTCATAGAGGTTGCCCTCTGCCGCGACGTAGCGGGTGCCGAGGAACCCGCCGGTCACCGGCTCGGCCTCTTGGGCGAAGGCGGAAGCCGCGAAGCCCAGCGAAGCCGCTGCGGCGAGGATGAAGGTTTTCAAGGTAGTGTTCTGTTTCATGTTTGGTTTGGTCTTTGGTCCATCCTCCCGGACTCGCGCCCGAAAAAATGGGGGTCGGGTTTGACCGGAAACTCGCGCATCGTTCCACCGAAAAAGTTGTCTCGGCTTAACTTTTCCGATGGAACTTTCCCGCCGGTAAGCACCGGCCCTTTGTTTGCATTTGTGCGTATCCAGAATTCTGATTCAGCCCGTCTTATGAACTTCCACCGCGTTCTTATAATGTCCCTCTTCGCCACCCTGTTCTCCTTCGCCCGCGCCGAGCCCCTGAAGGTCGGCGATACGGCTCCCGCCGTCGCCGGCATCACCGAGGCGGGAGAGACCCTCCAGCTCGCCGAGGTGTATTCAAAACAGCCCTACACGCTCGTTTACTTTTATCCGAAGGCCGGCACCTCCGGCTGCACCGCCCAGGGCTGCTCGCTGCGTGATTCCTACGAAACGCTCACGAAAAAAGGCGTCGCCGTCGTCGGCGTGAGCAACGACAGCGTCGAAGCGCAAAAGAAGTTCAAAGCGGAGCAGCGCTTCCCCTTCACCCTCATCGCCGACACGGAAAAAACCGTCATCCAAGCCTTCGGCGTCCCCACCACCATGGGCTTCGCCAGCCGTCAGGCGTTCCTCATCAAGGACGGCAAGATCGTCTGGGCCGACTACTCCGCCAGCACTGCGGAGCAAGCCGCCGACGTCCTCAAGTTCATCGACGGCGCCAAGAGCTGACGCCCCTCCCCGTTCCCCTCGCCAGCCCGAGCCCGGCCCTCCCGCCGGGCTTTTTTTCGGCCATTCTGTCGCCAACCCACTTGAGGCGATTCGAACCGTATTACGGTTCCTTCTTTGGGAAACTCTTGGCTTCACGCCGTTAATGCAGGGCTCTAAATTGCCGGCAAAGAGGTCGGAGCCGCGCCGCTTCCCGGCGTATCTCGGGCGCCGCCGAGATTTACCAGGCTCCCGAGCACGACGATGTCCGCACCTTGGCTCGACCGTGTCCGCACATTATCCCGACTCCGTGCGGATGGGGGCGACACTCAGGCCAAATCATCGATCGACTCGGCCCGCAGTGTGTGCCGATCCAATCCGCGCTCAGGCGCGGCTCACAACTCGTCGTCCGCCGAAGCACGGAGCAGGCCGGCGCGAGGATTCTCTCGCACGCGCGCGATCCAGTCCCCGATGAGAGGATTTCGCGTCAGCGCCTCGCGCGGCCAGGGTGCCGCCACCAGATCGATCACGCGCAACACGCCGTCCGCCGCACGCACGAAATTGCGCGCGTGCAGGTCGCCCACGAGCCAAGGGCGTCCTTCGACAAACAGCAGCCGCGGATGATCGCGATTGGCGCGGAGGAAACGCGAGGGGATCTCGATCAGCCCCGATGGCAACAGTGCGGAAACATCATCGCCTTGCGGCAGCGGTTCACCGAGCGATTGCTTCGCCACTACGATCCCCTCGGGCGTCACCGCAACGACCTCGCAGGGCATGCCATCGAGCAGTTCGATCAACAGGAGTTTCTCAAGCACGCCGCGATAACTCCCGAGGTGGGCGACGGCGCGCAGCGCCGTTTACTCCCCCCGTTCGAAGTCGAACACGCTGCCGATACGATTGCCCTCGAGCGGACGGTAGAATTTGTAGACGGAGCCATCTTCCTCCGCGACGAACGCCCACGCTTCGACGCCCCCACCGATTCGACGCAGGCGCGGATTGCTTTCCTCGAGCGGATTCTCCGCGTCGCCCGCGAAACCGAAATCCTCCAGCCGGCGCAGCGGGAGCAACTCGCGCCACGTGCGGATCGCGGCGCCGAGCTGCGCCCAGTCACCGCCGGCGCCTTCGAGCAGGCTTACTTCGTCTTCGGCGAGGAGGAAGAGATCGCGGTCCGAATCTGTGCGGAGACCGCATTGGGCTGCTGCCGCGCCCACGCGATCGAGCGCTTCCAGTCGTCGCTGGTGATCGTGTTGAAGAGCGGCTCGGCCTTGCGCGTCGGGGAGAGTCCGGCCGCGGATGCGCGTGGGTTTTCGGATGAAGGCATCTTGCATGGGTCCGCCATGCGCGAAACGTCACGAGCGGCGCGGCCGTTGGCAAAGGCAATTTGCCGACATGTTATTCGCACCGCGGTCGCGCGAGCGTTCACGCGGCTGGAGCCGCGGCAGAGGAGGGCATTTTGGCCACGAGCACCTTGTCGACGCGGCGGCGATCCATATCCACCACTTCGAAGCGCCACCCTTCCCAATCGAAGAAATCTCCGGCCTGTGGGATGCGTCCGAGTTGCGTGAGCATGAGCCCGCCCACCGTCTGATACTCGGCCTCTTTTTCGTGCGGCAGTTCACCCGTGTAATCGATGGTCTTTTTCAACTCCTCGATCGTGAGCGTCGCGTCGATGAGCCACGAACCGTCCTCGCGGCGTTTCGTCTCGGGTTGCTCCATGCGTCCACGCTCCGGCAGATCGCCGACGATCGCCTCGAGCACGTCGATGAGCGTCACGAGTCCCTGCACCGCGCCGAACTCGTCCACGACGATCGCGATGTGCCGGCCGGATTTCTTGAACTGCTCGAGCAACTGGATGGCAAAGGTCGTCTCGCTCACCAGCAGCGGCGGCAGCAGGAGATTCTTCAGGGTGGTGGGCAGCCCGATCGCCGAGTGCGCCCAGAGCGCCTTCACCGCCACCATGCCGACGATCTGGTCGCGGTGGCCCTGATAGACGGGGAAATACGAGTGTCCGCTGGTGACGATCTTTCGCCAGTTTACCTCCTCGGGATCGTCGATGTTGAGAAAAACGATCTTTGGACGCGGCGTCATCAGCGAGGTCACGGGCTGCTGATCGAGGGCGAGAACGCGGTCGACCATCTCCTTTTCCGCGCGGTGAAACACCCCTGCGTGCAATCCTTGTTCGACGAGCGCCCGCACGTCCTCCTCCGCGACGTTTTCCGAGGCCTCGCGGGGCTTCACGCGCAACAACTTCGCCAGTCCCGTCGTCGCCAACTCAAGCAGCCGCAGAATCGGAGACGTCAGCCAGACGAACTTCTCGACAAACACGCCCACCCACAGAGCCACGGTCTCCGGATAAGCGAGCCCGATGCGTTTGGGCAGCAGTTCGCCGAACAGGAGCATGAACATCGTCACGCCGAGCACCGCGATCACCAGCGCCAGCCCGTGCGCGGCGGCCGCGATGGCCGGGAAATCCGTCAGCCAAAGCTCCACCACACCGGCGATCCGCGAGCCAACCAGCACGCCGGCGATCATCACCGACACGGTCAGCCAGAACTGCACGAACGCGAGGAAGCGCGCGGGCTGATCCACCACGGCGAGCGCCCGCGCGGCGCGCGCATTGCCTTCGTCGGCCAGCTCTTTCAGGCGCGACTTGCGAGCCTTCACGACCGCGGTCTCCGCCACCGCCACGATGCTGTTCGCAAAGACAAGGAGGCAGAGAAAAAGAAGATCGGTGGAGAGGCTGGCCATGGAGGCGCCGGAACCTTACGCAACGTTCCCGGCTAATCAATCCTTTGCGCCACAGGCCTCACCCGCTGCCAGGGCCGTTCGCACCGCGAAATCGCCGCGCTTACATCCTCCCCGGCGGGCTCTCAAAACAGCCGCGCCGGATAAAGCCCCGCCTGCACGAGCTCGTTGAGCGCGGCCTGCACGCGCGGTTTGTCCTCGCGATACGTCACGCCGAACCACGCGCTCTCCGTCGCGAGCACGCTCACGTCAGCCTCGCCGCGCACGATCATCGTCGAAACCGCCGCCGGCAGATAGAACTCCGCCTTCGGCTCCGCGCCACGCACCGCCAGAAACTCGCGAAACTGCCCCTCCATCCCGCCAAACAGTTTCGGCGTGAATCCCCAGCAGTTCATCGAAACGGTTTCCTGTCCGGAAAACACGCGCCCCGGGCCCACCTGGTCGCGCACGATGCCGGTTTGCTCGGTGATCGACGTGAGCTGGCCGTCCCCGCCGAGCGCACAGACTCCGCGCGACACCGCTCCGTGCTCCGAAAGCGTATTGGCCAGCCGAAACCCCACCATCGCAAACTGCGCCTTGGCGCCGGCCGACGCTCTCGCGTGTTTCAGAAAATTCGCGAGCTGCGCGAACGAGTCCGCACCGTAGAAATCGTCGGCGTTGATCACCGCGAAATTCTCCCGCACCGCCTCGCGCGCGCACCACACCGCGTGACCCGTGCCCCACGGTTTCTCCCGCCCCGCCGGCACCGCGAAGCCCTCCGGCAGCGCGTCGAGCGACTGAAACACGTAATCCACTGCGATCCGGTCGGCGTAGCGCCCACCGATCATCTCGCGGAAATGCCCTTCGAACTCGCGCCGGATCACGAACACCACGCGACCGAACCCCGCGCGGATCGCATCGAAGACCGCGTAGTCGAGCACGGTCTCACCGGACGGCCCGACAGGATCGACTTGCTTCAAACCGCCGTAACGCGAGCCCATGCCGGCGGCGAGAACGAGGAGCGTGGGTTGCATGGCCGCTCAACACACACACCGCCCCGCGGCAGCGCAAGGCGCGACCCGCGCCCATGTGCGCACCCGGTCGCGAGCGTGTTCGCTCCACGTCGCGCCCGTGTTCGCCTCGCGCCGCCCCTCAGGCCGCGAGGTTTCGTGACGTGTTCCAGGCTGAGTCGCGCCACAACACGCTCTGATGCCGTGCCGGGTCGATGTTGCGACCGGTGATCGGCACCGCCACGCGACTTGCGCCACGAACTCTCCCCGCGAGCACCGCCGCAAACGCCGCCGCACCCGCGCCCTCGGCCAGCACACCGCCCGCGCGACTCAACACCGCGATGGCGTCCGCCAGTTCATCTTCGCTCACGGTGACGACCTCGTCCACGAGCGGAACCGCCGTGCGCCACGCCAGCTCACCCACGCGGGAGACGGCCAGTCCGTCCGCGAGCGACGGCAAAACGGGCACGGCCCACGGGCCGTCGCGCAAACACGCCCCGAGAAAACCTGCGGCGTTCGCCGCCTCCACGGCGATTACGCGCGTGTTCGGTCGCAGCGCTTTCACCGCGAGCGCCGCGCCCGCGAGCAAACCGCCACCACCGACGGGGAGCACGATCGCGTCAAACGCCGGCCCCTGCGCGAGAATCTCCAGCGCCAGCGTGCCCTGCCCCGCGATCACTGCTGCGTCGTCGAAGGGATGCACATACGTCGCGCCGGTGGCAGTCGCGAGTTCGCGCGCCTTTGCCTCTGCCTGCTCGAAGTTCGCGCCGTGCAACACCACCTCGGCGCCGAGACCGCGGCAGCGGTTTACCTTCACGTGAGCCGCATGCGAGGGCATCACGACCGTGAGCCGCACGCCGAGTTGCCCTGCATGAAACGCGAGCCCGAGCGCATGGTTGCCCGCCGAAGCCGCCACGATTCCGCACGCGCGCTCCGCGTCAGAAAGCGAGAGCAGTGCATTGCGCGCGCCGCGTTCCTTGAAGGCGCCGGTGCGCTGCAGATCGTCGCGCTTCAGCCAAATCTCCATGCCCGCGATCGACGACAGCGCGTCGGCTCGCAGCAGCGGCGTCTGGCGAACGCCACCCGCGATCCGACGCGCAGCAGCGTGCACGTCTGCGAGCGAGAGAGGATTGGGCTTCTTGGTTTTCATGGGAAAAACAAAAAGCCCTGAGCGGTGAGCTCAGGGCTTCGGAAAATCGTCGGTTGTTGTTGTCGTTATTCGATCACACAGCCGCACGCCGCCGCCCTGAGAAGGGGCGCATAATAATCGCGGCGATGATGACGAGGCGGCTGCTCATGTGGGAAACAGGGGCGAACAAAGCCCAGCCACCCCGTTTTGTCGAGCCAGCACTTCCTCCCCCTAGCCCCGGCGTCACCGCTCGTCCTTGGGCAAGTTCGCAATCCGTAACAAACACACCTGACCCCGCGCGCCAGAGGCGCACCGCCGCCCTCCGAAGATCTTGGTGCGTGCCACACGAGGAGCCCGCTGGCGCACCCTCGGCGGCTGAGCGGCCAGCGACGTCTCTCCGCCCTCGTGTCGCCCCACCGTTTTCTGGCCTGCTTTTCAGCCCGGCCGATTTCCGGCACGCACGCTCGCCAGCCACTGCATGAGCATCAAGGTCCGCTCTGCGTCCGGCATCGCGGAGTTCTTCGTGAAGAATTCATACACGCGTCCCGGCGCGACGCCCAGATAGTGGGCGAGCAGCGCGCGGCTTCCGCGGCGTTTGAGGTGCGGCTTCACCGCCGTCCGCAACGCGTTCCAGCACGGCGTGTCGAGCCCTGGCCGCAATGTTCCGCCGCGCCGCCTCGGCACCCGCAACTGCTGCGCCATCTCGCGCGCCACCTCCTGCGAGAGCCGCGTCAGCCCGTCCAGCATCGCCACAATCAAATCGAGTTTCGGATGAATCACGCGCGGCGGTCTCATTCGAACCGTATTACGGTTCGAATGCGTGATATGTCACTACTATTCGCGTGTTTGGGCGTGCGTTGTTGAGGCGGGATTTCGGAGAGACGGTTTCGCAGTTTTCATCCGTGTCGGCCGGGTGCAGGGTGTCGGCATGCAACCAGCCGACTCCCTCCCACGCGTGCGACTGCTCGCCACGGGCGGGACTATTGCGGGCACCCAGCTGCTGGGCGGGCAGCGTGGCTATGTGTCCGCCGCGCTCTCCGCCGAAGCGCTCCTCACGGCCGTGCCGCAGGTTTCGCAGCTCGCCCATTTGGAGGCGGAACAAGTCGCCGCTATCGGCAGCCAGGACATGGACGAAGCGGTCTGGCTCAAGCTCGCTGCCCGCGCGCAGTCCGCCCTCGACGACCCCGCAGTCACCGGCGTGGTGATCACCCACGGCACGGATACGATGGAAGAGACGGCCTTTTTCCTGAACCTGGTCCTTCGCACCGAAAAACCCGTGGTGCTCGTCGGCGCCATGCGCCCGGCCACCGCGATCAGCGCGGACGGGCCGATGAACTTGTTCAACGCAGTCGCGGTCGCCGTGCATGCGGGGACGCGCAGCCGCGGCGTGCTCGTCGTGGCCAACGACGAAATCCACTTCGCCCGCGAGGTCGCCAAAACCAACACCACGCAGGTGGGCACGTTCCGCGCCACGCATCGCGGACTCGCGGGCCTCGTGCACTCGGGCCGGATCCATCTCTACGCACCGCCGGTGCGGCGCCACACTGCCGCGAGCGAGTTTTCGGTCGACGGTCTCGCCACTCTGCCGCGGGTCGAGATCGTTTACGCCCATGCGGGCATGCGTCCGGCACTGATCGAAGCGGCGGTGCAGGCCGGGGCCGCGGGTCTCGTGCTCGCGGGCGTAGGCGACGGCAACTGCAACGCGCCCTCGCGGGCCGCCGCGGCCGCCGCCGCGAGAGCAGGCGTGATCGTCGTTCGCAGCTCGCGCACCGGCGGAGGCGTGGTCGAGCGCAACATCGAGATCGACGACGACGCGCACGGGTTTGTCGCGGCCGACGAGCTCAACCCCGCCAAGGCCCGCGTGCTGCTCCAGCTCGCGCTCACCCGCACCCGCGATCCGCGCGAGATCCAGGAGATGTTTTACCTGTATTAAGTTTCCCGATACACCGCTCCGCCCCCGCCCAGCGCCTTGCCCGCGATGCACGAGAATGTCTTCCACCTGCCGATCTGGTTCGATCTCGGCGCCACCTTCCTCTTCGCCCTGACCGGTGCGATCGCCGCGACCAAGCGCGGCTACGACATCGTGGGCGTGTTCTTCCTCGCCCTGTCGTCCGGGCTCGGCGGCGCGTTGATCCGCGATTCCGTTTTCATCCGCACGAGCACGCCGCCACCGGTGCTGACGGATGCGCGCTACATCCTCCTGGTCGCGATCGCCGCGGTGCTCGGAGCGCTGTTTGGTCGCTTCATCAAACCGTTTCATCGCGTCATCGCGCTGATCGACGCCATCGGACTCGGCGCCTACGCGGTCTTCGGCGTGCAAAAGTCCCTCTCGGCCGGACTCGCCATCCCCGCCGCGCTGCTGGTCGGCGTGATCAATGCCGCGGGCGGCGGCGTCCTGCGCGACATCATCACCCGTGAGGAGCCGCTCGCGTTCAAGCCGGGCCAGTTCTACGTGCTCACCGCCCTCGTGGGCGCCGTCCTCTTCGTGGTTCTCACCGTGCAAACTCACCTCGACGCCACGCAGGCCGCGGTGATCGCGATCGGGTTCACCTTCGTTTTCCGCAGCCTCACGATCCTCTTCAACTGGCGCACCACGCGGCTCGCGCCGCAGACCGACGTCTGAGGGCGCGCCGCACCGGCACGCGATTTTTCGGAACCACTGCACTCCGCCCTCGTCAGGGCTCGCGGCCCTTGTTGATTTAACGTCACCCCAGCCGCTTCCCCGCATGGCCAAAGTCATCATCGAGAACCTCGTCAAAACCTACCCCGAAAAGACGGGCCCGGGCGTCACCGCGGTCAAAGGCATCAATCTCACGATCGAAGATCGTGAGTTCATGGTCCTGGTCGGCCCCTCCGGCTGCGGCAAATCGACCACCTTGCGCATGATCGCCGGGCTCGAGGAAATCTCCGGCGGCACCATCTCCATCGACGGCAAGGTCGTGAACGACATCCACCCCAAGGACCGCGACATCGCGATGGTTTTCCAAAACTACGCGCTCTACCCGCACATGACGGTTTACGAGAACATGGCGTTCGGCCTGAAGCTGCGGAAATTCTCCAAAACCGAGATCGATCAGCGCGTGCGCGAAGCCTCCGCCATGCTCGGGCTGGACGACTATCTCGAGCGCAAGCCCAAGGCCCTCTCCGGTGGCCAGCGCCAGCGGGTCGCCGTCGGCCGCGCCATCGTGCGCAAGCCCAAGGTGTTTCTCTTCGACGAACCGCTCTCCAATCTCGACGCCAAGATGCGCGTCTCCACGCGCACCGAGATCTCGAAACTCCACGCGCGCCTCGGCGCCACGATGATCTACGTGACGCATGACCAAGTCGAAGCGATGACCATGGGCGACCGCATCTGCGTGATGAAGGACGGACGCATCATGCAGGTCGCCGCGCCGCTCGAGCTCTACAATCATCCCGCCAATCTCTTCGTCGCCGGTTTCATTGGTTCACCGCCGATGAACTTCTTCACGGGCACGCTCCAGCGCTCGGGCAACACGCTCGTCTTCGTCGAAACCAACCCGCGCGGCGCCGGCCTGAAACTCCCGCTCACCGATGCGCTCGCGCGCCGCGGCGCCGCGCACGTGGACAAACCCGTGATCCTCGGCATTCGACCGGAAAACGTGCACGACACACTCACCGTTTCCCAAGCCGATCCCGTGCGCACTGCCGAAGTGCGCGTCGATGTCTCCGAGCCGATGGGGGCCGAGACGTATCTTTATCTGGATACAGGCGCCACGTCGTTCATCGCCCGCGTGCGCCCCACCGACCGCTTCGAGGCGAATCAAACGGTCAAAGTGACCTTCGACCTCGAGCACGCGCACCTCTTCGATCCCGCGACCGAGTCGGCCCTCTGAGCGGACCGGGTCGGGAAAAGGTGCGGATCGACTCGCGCCTCAGTGCGGACCGGGTCGGGACAAAGTGCGGACGCGATCGCGCCAGGGTGCGGACCGACCGTCGCCTCTGTCCGTCCCCGGCCGGGCAAGTGCTTTGCCGGCGTGCGGTTTCGGGCGGGGAGTTGACTTGGCAAGGTGACGCGGGCAGAAATTCCGCCGTTCCCCACGATGCAGGTTTCCTCGAACATCGTTCGTTTCCCTCACACGCCCGTCCCGCCGGTCGAGCGCGTGCAGCAAAAGGAAAACGTCGAGGATAACGTCGTCGCCTTCACCCCGCCGCCGCCCCCGGAAGATCTCGGCGGCTTCGATGCCCGGGAGCACGGAATGCTTTTCGCCGCGCAACGCATCGCCTCGCGCCTCGCGGACGATCTCGAACGGACGGCCACGCTCTGAGCGTGCCGCCGCTGTCGCGATGAAGTGCCTCGGCCTGATCGGTGGCTTCGGCTGGGAGTCGACCGCCAGCTACTACCGCATCATCAACCAAGAGGTGCGGAATCGCTTCGGCAGCCTTCATTCCGCGCGGCTGCTGCTCAACAGCCTCGAGTTTCAAGAGGTGGATTCGCTGGTGAAGGAGCAGCGCTGGAACGAAGCCGGCCAGTTGCTCGCCAGCGCGGCCGGCGTCCTCGAATGCGGCGGCGCGCAAGCCGTGTTGGTGTGCTCCAACCTGATGCATTTTGTCGCCCCGCACATCGAAAACGCGATCGGCGTGCCGCTGCTGCACGTGGGCGACGCGGTCATCGCGGAGTTGAAGCACACCCGTGTGTCCCGCGTGGGCCTGCTCGGCACGCGCTTCACGCTCGAGCATGGTTTTCTGCTGAACCGGCCGGCGCTGGCGAAGCGTCGCGCCGTCACGCCGATCGAAGTGCTCACGCCGGACATCGATGGCTGCAACGCGCTCGACCAGATCATCTACCGCGAATTGTGCCAGGGCATCCTGCGCGACGAGTCCCGCGAGGCGCTGCTGAAAATGGCCGCCGGTCTGCGCAAGGCTGGCGCGCAGGCGATCGTGCTGGCCTCGTCCGAACTTTCGCTGCTGCTGCGCCCGGATGATTTTGCGATGCCGTTGCTCGACAGCACCGAGGTGCACGCGCTCTTCGCGGTGCGCTGGGCGCTCGGAGAGTTGGATCGCACGCCGGATTTTACCCGCACGAGCCTGACCGCCAATCCCGGCGCTCCGGCCGTCAAACGCTCGAAGCTCCAGGTGAAGCGTTGAGCCGAGGATCGGCCGGAGCCGAGAGCTCAGAGGCTAGCGCTGAGGGCAAGAGTTCCGAGCCGCGAGAGCCGTCCGTTTCGATCAACGCCAGCGCGCCCTCAGCTCTCAGCTCGCGCGGCCCGGAAACGTCAGCTCCGCGATGCCGCTCTTGTCGAGGTGGCCGAGCCCGAGTTCGACCATGCGGTCGTATTGACGCTTCGTCGCCTCCCCGAGCGGCAGCGTGAGTCCGACATCCTGGCCGAGCCGCCACGCGATCGTGCTGTCCTTCGCCGCATGCGCGGCGGAAAAATAACAATCGTGCGCGCGATTCTGCATGTCCTCGCCATCGGTCTTCAGCACCTGGGAGTTCGCGCCGGTCTGCGCGAACACCTCGCGCAACATCACCAGATCGAGCCCGAGCGCCGCGCCCAAGCCCAGCCCTTCGGCGAGCGCCGCCGTGTTCATGTTCATCACCATGTTCACGAGTGCCTTCACCTGCGCCGCGGAACCGGTCGGTCCGATGAAGCGCAGCGCCGCACTGAGTTTTTCCAGAATGGGTTTCACGCGCTCGAACACCGCCGCGTCTCCGCCGCACATGAGATAAAGCGTGCCGTTGCGCGCCTGCGGGATGGACGACGCCATGCACGCTTCGAGCGAGGCGGCACCCGCGGCCTTCGCGCGCCGCTCCACTTCCACATGCGTCGACGGCGTGATCGTGGCGCAGTTGACGAAGATTTTCTCCTGCGCGCCGACGAGCAGCGAGTCGCCCGTCTCGGCGAACACCCCGAGCTGCGCCGCGTCGTCCGTCACGACCGTGAAGATCACGTCGGCTGCGCGGACCACATCAGCGAGCGTCGTGGCATGAGTCGCGCCCAGTTCTGTCGCCAGTCCCGCCGCGCTCGGCGCGTGCACATCGTAAACCGCCGCGACGGTGTAACCACAGTCCTTCAACCGACGCGCCATGTTGGCGCCCATGCGACCGACTCCGACAAACGCGATGCGAGGATTCATGTGTGGGGGAAAGTCACTGCGAACGGTTCAACTGCAACAAATCCCAACGGTTGCCGTAAAGATCGGTGAACACCGCCACCGTCCCGTAAGCCTCCTCCCGCGGCGCTTCCGCAAACGTCACTCCGCGCGCCCGCAGCGCCTCGTAGTCGCGCCAGAAATCATCCGTGTGCAAAAAGAGAAAGCCGCGCCCGCCCGCCTGATTTCCGACCGCCGCGCGCTCGGTTTCGTTCTTCGCCTGCGCGAGCGATAAACGGCATCCGCCCGATCCCCGCGGCGCCACGAGCACCCAACGTTTATCTCCGCTGAGCGGCGTATCCTCGACCAACTTGAACCCGAGCACGCCTGTGTAATACGCGATCGCCTCGTCATAGTCGCGCACCAGCAAGGTCACGTAGCCAAGCGATTGCTTCATCCGCCCACGTTGCGACAAGCCCCTCCACGCGTCCCGCCGAAAACGCTCCCGCGACCGTTTCTTGCTCCTTCCTCCTCGCTCGAAGCTCCCCGCCCCCAGCTCCCCGCTCATCGCTCCTTTGCTCCGCAGTTGCAGATCGCGGGCAATGCGATAGCTCCTCCGGCGTCGTTCGCGTTGTTCGCTTCCCCATGGAAACCATGTCCGATCGGGACTCCCTCCCGCGCCACCCGGCCAGCGGCCTGACGCTGCGTCCACCTCCATCGGCCCCGGCCTTGGCCAAGGCCACCGAGATGTCGCTCCGCGGCTTCCTGGCCTTCCTCGCGGTCGCCGTCCTCTGCGGCGCAGCGGTATTCGTCGCCGACCGGAGCGGTCTCTCGTCCCTGTTGCCGCTCCCCGGCCCGAAGTCCTGGTGGCTGCTCGTGCTGGCCGCGCTGCCGTTGCTGTGGATCGTCGCGGTCGGGGTGCACGAGTTCGGCCACCTCGTCGGCGGCTGGCTGATCGGCGGACGTTTTTTGTTGTGGGTCGTCGGTCCCTTCAAAGTGCAACGCACGCCCGCCGGCCTGCATTTCGGGTGGAACACCAACGTCAACACTGCCGGCGGCATGGCCGCGTGCCTGCCGCACGATCCGCGTCAGATGACGCCGCACCGCATGAGCGTGATGATCCTCGGCGGCCCCGCCGCCAGCCTCGTGTTCGCAGGAGCGGCGCTGCTGCTGAACGCGTGGCTCCTCGCGCTGCCCGAACCCGTGACGCTTCCGCGTGCACTCACTCAACACCTCGTGATGCTCACCGCCGGACTGTCGGCGCTGGTGTTTCTCGTGACCATTTTCCCGATGCAGACCGGCGGCTTCAAATCCGACGGGCGCCGCGCGCTCGACCTGTTGCGCGGCGATGCGCGCTCGCGGCAGGAGCAGGCCGTGCTCGCGTTGACGCTCGCGAGCATGGCCGGACAGCGACCGGCGGATTTCGACAACACCATCGTCGCCGACGCGCTCTCGCTCGGTGACGGTTCGCTCTTCGACTTGTATGCGCACCTGCTCGTGTATTCGCGCGCCGCTGACCGCGGCGAGTGGACGCAAGCGCAACGCCACCTCGACGCCGTGCTGGCCGGCGAAGCGCTCGTCGTGCCCTATGTGCGCGACATCGTGCGCTGTGAATACGCCTGGCTGTTCGCGACCGCCGGCGCCCCCGCCGAGCTCGCGCGACAATGGCTGGAGAGCGCAGGCAAACTCGCCTTCGACCCCGCAACCCGCCTGCGCGCCGAAGCCGCCGTCCTCCTCGCCGAGGGGAAATTCACAGAAGCGAAAGAAACCGCCACCCGCGCCCTGGAGGCGCTCGAAAAACGCAGCCTCAGCCCCGTGAAAAACCCCTTCGCCCAAGACGCCCTCGAGCGGATCATCACCGCCGCCGAAACATCGTCGACCCAGCCCTCAGTTATCGGAGAGACACGACGATCGAAAGCCAACGAGGGGTCCTAGTCTTTCGACCATTCGTCCGCGAGGGTTTCGGCCTGTTGGAGCACGAGCGCCACGGCCTCCTCCTGACCCTCGGGCGGGTATTTGTATTTTTTGAGAAGGCGCTTGATGAGGATGCGCATCTTGGCCCGCACGCTGTCGCGCACCTGCCAATCTACCGTCGTGCGATTGCGGAGCTGTTCGGTGAGTTCGGTGGCGAGTTGCTTGAGCGTGGGATGGCCCATCGTCTGGAGCACCTCAGGGCGCTCGGCCAAGGCATCGTAGAACGCCACCTCGGCCGGACTGAGGCCGAGCTCTTCGTTGCGGCTGAGCGCGTCCTTAAAGTCTCCCGCCATCTTGAGCAGCGCGGAGCGAAGCTGGAGGACTGTGGTTATGCGCAGTGCCGCACAGTGAGGCAAACGCGATTACCCGGGAAAAAGTCCCGATGCCAGTTAATGGGCCGACTGGGATTGGTGAGCGTTGGTCATCGCTCTGCGGCTGCGCTTCGCTCCGTCGACCCGGGTTCTCATCCCGGTCGATGAAAGTATCAGGACTTCGCTTGGTGGGCCGACTGGGATTGGTGGCTACGCCATCGCAACGCGACCGCACTTCGTGCGTCCCTTCTCCGCTGCGCTCCGTCGAACGAGTTCTCATCCCAGCCGAGGTAATGGGCGGACTGGGATTGATTCGGCGTAAACGCCTCAGGGCTTTGCCCTCGACCGTTGGTCGATCCGTCTCCGCTCGCTTTGCTCGCTTCGTCGAACCCGAGGGTTCTCATCCCAGTCCCTTTGGTGGGCCGACTGGGATTGGTGGCCCTTGGCCATCGCCATGCGACCGCGCTGCGCGCGTCCCTTCTGCGCTTCGCTCCGTCGAACCCAATGGGTTCTCATCCCAGTTGGTGGGCCGACTGGGATTCGAACCCAGACTCAAAGGATTATGAGTCCTCTGCTTTAACCGTTAAGCTATCGGCCCTCAAAACTCGCGGCGGGAGTTTTGCCGCCGAGGCAGGTGCGTCGAGTCAATTGCTGGATTCACCTCGCGTGCTGCACAAACTCGCGAGTGCCTAGGTTTCGAGTCGGCGCAGCGGGCGCACCGGGTCGGGCCCATGTGCGGCATGGGTCACGCGTGAGTGCGGACACGGTCGCGCCTCGGTGCGGCTTGGATCGGGACGCGTGACGATTTGGGTCGATCACGCCGCCGTTCGAAGGCGCGTTGAGCGCTTCCCTAGCGCGAGCGCTGCGGTTTTGGCGGAATGGTGCTAGGCTGGCGGATGGCGCGACGTAATCCTCCCAAGAGCCTGACGGAGCTGGTCGACCGTTTCGACGAGGCGGCCGGGGAAAACGATCGTGTCTCCCTGGATGTCATGATGGACGAGGTGGGCCGACGCTCGTTCGGTCCGTTGCTGCTGCTGGCGGGGATCATCATGATGGCTCCGGTGGTGGGCGACATCCCTGGCGTGCCGGTCCTGCTGGGTTTGTTCGTCGTGCTCGTGTCAGGGCAACTGCTTCTCGGGCGCGACCACTTCTGGTTTCCGCAATGGTTGCTCAGACGCTCGGTGGACTCGGCCAAGCTCAAGAAGGCATCGAGGAAATGGCTGCGGCGGCCCGCGCGTTTTATCGACCGATTCCTGCGTCACCGGCTGCCGCGGTTCGTGGGCGGCGCGGGCACACGTGTGATCGCGGTGGCGTGCACGTTGCTCGCGCTGGCAACCCCGGCGGCGGAGTTCGTGCCGTTTAGCGCCAATGGCGTGGGCGCCGGCATCGCGATCTTTGGCCTGGCGTTGATCGCGCACGATGGGCTGGTCGCGTTGATCGGCTGGGTGGTGGTGACGGCGACGGTCGCGCTCGCAACGTATGGGGCGATGTGAATCGTCCGCCGCATCCAAGCTCACCTGCGGCCGGCGGCTCGAGCCGCCGTTTTCTCCTGTTCAAATGGAATGCTGCGGACGTCTCGGAGAGACGTTCCTACCTCACTCCAACATCGCCCCGTGCTCCTGGAGCAACTCTCGCAGCAGCGAGCGGTGACAGTGGGATTCGTCGGCGCAGTAGCAGCCGACGGAGAAATGGGCGGTGTGCGAGAGCGTCGCGAGGAGCGCGAGGGCGTGGCGCGGTTCGGGCTTCTTCATCTCGGCGCGGTAGCGCTTGGCGAAGCGGGTCCACTCGGCCGGCGTTTTCGCGGCGAGGCCGAGCTTCATCACCTCGAGCGAGGGCGCGAGGGTTGGAAACCACACGTCGAACCAGTCGTCGCTCGCGAATTTTTCTTTCGGCACGCCGCGCGGCGGACGGCGCACGGTGCCGAGGCGCACGCCTTCGTCGGCAGTTCGCGGCGTTCCGAGGCGGACGATGCTGATACTCATGGTTCGACGAGGTGCGCGTTGGTCGAAGGTCGCTCGATCGGGCCCACGTTCAGTCCGTGATAGTGTCGTCGCGAACCGGCTCGTCGCTCAAGTCGGCCGTGAGGCGGATCATATCGCGGCAGCGCAGCCCGTTTTCGACGATCGGCGGTTCGTAACTGGCGAAGTAGTCGCGCACGACACCGGTGATGCGAAAGCCACTCCGTTGATAAATCTCGAGTTGGCGGAGGCTCGAGTTGCCCGTGCCCACCTCGACGCGGGTGCAGCCGCTGGCGCGCGCGTGCGCCAACACGTGGGCCAGCATGCGGCGAGCGAGTCCGTGACCTTGATACGCGGGATCGACGGCCAGGTTGTTCAACTCCGCGCTGGCACCCTCCACCGTCAGCACGGCCACGGCGACGACACTCCCGTTCTGCTCCCCGAGGAAAAGCGTGCCGCGGCGAAGATACGCGCGGACATTTTCCTCCGAGGGGTCGGCGCTGAGCAGCAGCGGGAGCGGAGCTTCGTCCGCCGAGCCAATCCTAACCTGCATGGGTTTCTCCAATCCAGAGCCGGTTGCCATCGGGATCGGTAAGGCGGAATTCCGTCATGCCGTAGAACGTTTTCTCCAGCGGCGGCACGCTTACGCCGCGGCGCTGCACTTCCGCATGATAGGCTGTAATGTTTTCCGGATACAGATAGAGCACCGACTGCCGCGGGGCCTGGGGATCGGTGTGGATCGATTGGTCGAGCATCACGCGACAGTCGCCGCAGCGGAGCTTGGCCCAGCCCCACGAGTGCTCCTGTTGCTCCACCTCGAACCCGAGCTTCGCGTAAAACGCCACGCTCGCGGGCATGTTTTTCACCGGCAGCATCGGGATCAGCGCGCGGAGTTTCATCACGCGAAGAGACGCGGCCCCTGCCCGCCGTCAACTGCGGGCCGGATCGAGCCCGAGTGCGGCGACGGTCGGCCCAGGGTGCGCCTCACGTCGAGCCAAAGTCCGGACATGGTCGGGGCCAGGTGCGGACCGGGTCGCGACATGGTGCGCGCGGGTCGGGACCCAGGTCGGCGCAGGGTGCGGTCGCCAGCCGGTCAGATGGAAAAAGTTTCGCATCCGGCAGGGTCGTTTCTTGCGGATGGCTTGAGGCAGCGTCATTTCTGCGCCTGCGTGCTATGCTGACTCTTTATTTGATCCTCCCAGCCCTGTTGGTCGCCGTCGTCATCGCCTCGGTCGCGCTGGAACGCTGGAGCGTGCCGGTGATCCTCGTCTCGCTCGGCACGGGCATCGTGTGCGGCAGCGATGTGCTGAAGCTCTGGCATTTCGACGACATGGTGCTGACCAACCAGGCCGCGAATCTCGCGCTGGTGTTCATCCTTTTCCACGGCGGCTTCATGACGAAGCGTGCGAACTTCCGGGCGGTCGCGCTGCCCGCGAGCGGCCTGGCGACCTGGGGCGTGCTGCTGACGGCGGCCGCGACATTTGCGGTGCTGCGGTGGGGCTTCGGCTGGTCGATGGAGCTGTCGCTGCTTCTGTCGGTGATCATCTCGTCGACCGACGCCGCGGCGATTTTCTCCATTTTGCGCGCGCAGTCGCTGCCGCAGAAACTCTCCTCGACGGTCTAAAGCGCGAGCGCCGCCAACGACCCGATGGCGATTTTGCTCACGACGGTCGCCGTCTCGAGTCTCGCGTCGGGCGAGTCGTTTGGCGCGACGACGGTGCTGCTGTTTTTGTGGAAGTTCGGCGCGGGTCCGCTGCTTGGCTACGCGGCCGGGCGCGTGATCATCAAGTTGTTCAACTGGCTCACGCCGCAGGACCGCGGTTACTACTACGTGCTGTTCATGGGCGTGGTGATGCTCACCTACGGCATCGCGGAACTGGCGCAGGCGAGCGGCATGCTCGCGGTGTTCACGGCCGGCTTCGTGATGGGCAACGGCTCGTTCGTGCACAAGCAGGGCGTGCAAAACTTCTCCGAGGCGCTCTCGACGATCGTGAACATCGGCATGTTCGTGCTGATGGGCCTGCTCGTTTTCCCCAGCCAGTTCGCGCACCTGTGGGTGCAGGGTTTGCTGCTCTTCTTGGTGCTCACGTTTGTGGCGCGTCCGCTGGCGGTTTTTATCGGCACGCTCGGCATGGGTATCACCGCTCGCGACAAAGTCTTCGCGGCCTGGGCCGGGCTGCGCGGCGCGGTGCCGATCGTCCTCGCGACCTACCCAGCCGCCGCCGGCCTCGCGATCGGCAACGAGGTTTTCAATCTGGTGTTCTTCGCCGTGCTGCTGTCGATCATCACGCAGGGCTCCACGCTCGGCGTCGTGGCCAAGTGGCTGGGTCTCGCGGAACCCGCGCGCCCGAAGGCGTTGTTTAACCTCGAAATGATCACGATGGCGAAGAGCGACTACGACATGGTGATCATCGATCTGCCCGGACCCAAGGGCGCGCCGGGTCCGCGTCTGCGCGACCTGCGTCTGCCCGAGGGCGCGATCATCACGCTCATCACGCGCGGCGACCAAGTCGTGCTCCCGAAAGGCGAGACGCAGCTGCTCGGCTGGGATCAAATCACGGTGCTCGCGCACGCGCCCGACGAAGACCAGATCCGCGAGAAACTGACCGGACCGTTTGAGGCCGTGGCAAGCGCCGCATCACCCGCACCCGCGACGTAAGCGTAAGCGAGCGAACGCAGCGGCCACAGCGCGGCTGCGCGCACGCTCAATAATCGTCCAGCACGCCGAACATCAGCCAGGTGAGCGCGGCGCTGTAGATGATCGCGCCGAGCAGGCCATACGCGACCGCCATGATATTGGTCGGAAACAATCCCGCGAATGTCAGAAACACCGCGTTTCCCGCGATCATGAGCAGCCAGTAATCGCGGCGCCGGCGCGAACGTCGCTTGGTCGAAACCGGCGCCGGTGGGGGAGCCTCCTCTTCGGCGGCGGGAGCTTCCGGGCCTGACCTCACGCCCGGTGCCGGTTTCAGCGCGGATTTCTCCAGCTCGTGATCGTCGAGCAGGTCGAGGCTCTTGAGCTTCAACTCGAGCTTCGTGCGCTTCTTGTCGTAATCCCCCAGCATGGCGGCGCCCCAGAGTGTAGCCGCCTGGCTGCGCGTGCGGCAAGCGGCAATCCGACAGCACCTCCGCGCGCCGCCCGCGATTCCGTTGTCGAACGAAGTAACCTCATCGGTTACTTCGTCGTTTCGCGGTTCGGCTCCGGGGAGGCGGCGAATTCGGGCGCAAGTTCGAGGCGGAAGAACTCGCGGGCGTTGGCGAAGCAGATTCGGCGCACCATGCCGCCGACGAGCTCGAGATCGTCGGGGAGTTCGCCGCGCTCCATCTCGGCGCCGAGCAGG
Organism: Verrucomicrobiota bacterium; assembly: GCA_023410155.1. Taxonomy (GTDB): domain Bacteria; phylum Verrucomicrobiota; class Verrucomicrobiia; order Opitutales; family Opitutaceae; genus Opitutus. Next base: position 28,014 of record JAEYQF010000144.1, read on the forward strand.
TTGCAGAGCACGCGGCGGAAATATTCGTGACGCGTGTAACTGAGGAAACTGCGGGAGTCGGTGAGCATGCCGACGAAGCGGCTGAGGAGTCCGAGGTTCGACAGCGCATTGAGCTGCCACTCCATGCCCTCCTTCTGATCGAGAAACCACCAGCCGCTGCCGAACTGGACTTTGCCCGCGATGGTGCCCTCCTGAAAATTCCCCGCCATGGTCGCGAACGCGTAGTTGTCGTTCGGATTCACGTTGTAGAGGACCATGCGCGGCAGCTCGTTGGTCGAATCGAGGCGATCGAGGTAGCGGCCGAGTGTGCGCGCCTGCGGGAAGTCGCCGATCGAATCGAAACCGGTGTCGGGCCCGAGCGTGCGGAGCAGGCGCGTGTTGTTGTTTCGTTGGGCGCCGAGGTGAAGCTGCTTGGTCCAGCCGCGCTTCGCATCCCAGCGGCCCATCTCGAGCATGAGATAGGAACCGTAGCGCAACGTGTCCTCGGGCGACGCGGCCCGGCCCGCGCGCGCGGCGGCGAAAATCGCCTCGGCTTCGCCGCGCGTGCAATCGGCGGCGAGCGCGTGCTCGAGTCCGTGATCGGAGAGGCGTCCGCCGACCGCATGAAAATCCGCATGACGCCGCTCGAGCGCGGCGAGCAGGTCGTCGAAGGTGCGGATCGTGGTGCGCGCGGCGCCGCCGAGTTTTTCGAGCCACGCGTTGAAGGCTTCGGGTTGGTCGACGACGAAGGCCTTGTCGGCGCGGAAGGTCGGATACACGCGCGTGGTCAGGCCGGCGGCGCGGATGCGTTTGTGCGTGTCGAGCGGATCGGCGGGATCGTCGGTCGTGCAGATCACCGCGACGCGCTGGTCGCGGAGCATGTCGTGCACGCGCGTGGTCGCGAGGGTGGCGTTGGCGCGCTGCCAGATCGCGTCGGCGTTTTTCGGCTCGATGGAGTCGAAGATGCCGAAGTAGCGCGCGAGCTCGAGGTGCGACCAGTGATAGAGCGGATTGCGCAACGTGTGCGGCATGGTGCCGACCCAGGCGTCGAATTTTTCCCGCGGGCTCGCGTCGCCGGTGATGAAGCGCTCCGCCACGCCGTTGGCGCGGAGTGCGCGCCACTTGTAGTGATCGCCGCCGAGCCAGATCTCCGCGAGGTCCGCGAAGGCGTGGTTGTCGGCGATCTGCGCCGGAGGCAGATGGCAGTGATAGTCGTAGATTGGCTGCCCTTCCGCGAAGCGATGATACAGCGCCCGCGCGGCGTCATTGTGCAGGAGAAAATCTTCGTGGATGAAAGGCTTCATAGGTCCGGAGAGATGGAAGTGACGAATTCCGGCAGCGAACGGATGCGCTCGAGGGCGGCGCGCGCGGCGCCGCAGCGTGCGGCCTCCACCAGGCCGGTGTTCTCCGCCAGGAAAATCAGATAGGCCGCGACCCGTCGTGCGAACGCCAGCTGCGCCTCGGCGCTGATCGCATAGAAACGGGCTCGCTGGGCGTAGCCGGCGGGCGAGTGATCGCCGAGCGCGGACTTCTCGGCGCGACCGCCCGCCGCCAGCACGAAGAGAAAATTATATTCGAAGAAAAACATGTGATCCGCGCTCGGCGGCAGCGCTTCGAGGGCGGCGCGACAATCCTGCGCCGATGCAAACACGTCGGTGGATCGACCCGCCTCCGTCAGCGAAGTCACGATGAAGCTGCGCGCCATCTTCTGCTCCGTCGCGTCCGCGCTGAACGCACCCGCCACCGCCATCTCGATCGTGAAGCGATACCAGTCGCGCCATAGAGCCTGGTCGCGCGCATCTGACGACGCCTGCAACGCCACGCCCATCTCATACGTGTAGCGGCCGCTCGTCTTGATTTCGAGCGCGCCGCCGGTGACCTCACCCATCACGCGGTAGTTTTCCGCCGATTTTCCGGAGCCCGAGTGGAAGCCGATGCTCACGCCGAATTTTTTTGCGACATCCCACTGCCGCGCGATGAGACGGCGCAGTTCGGCGTTATCTGGATACGGGGCGTTCTTCTGGAAGCCGAAGGCCGGCGCGATGAAGTTCACGGGCATCTCCAGCACCTCGCAAAACGCGAGCATCACGGCCGTCGTTTCCGGCGTGGTGAGGCCAGGCAGTTCGTCGATCGAGAGCTCGCGCAGATAGCGACGGCCGACCTCGGTGGTAAACGCCGCCTCGCGCGCGGCCCGGTAAGCATCGTCGCGGCGCTTCATCTTCCGCAGCGACGGCCACACGGTGGCAGCGAGTTGTTCAAAGGCCTTAGTTTCGACGACGAGCCCCGCGGCGGACACGCGCTGCTTCACGGCGCGGAGCACGTCGGCGGGGATCTCCGCAAGCGCCGCGGGCGCGTTGCGCGCGAGTTCGGGCGAGAGATCGAACGTGATGTAGCTCGCGAGCAGGCAGCCGCGCACGAGCGCGTCTTCGCGGGCATCGAATTTTCCGCCGATCGGCTGGTGGTCGGCATTGAAGCTCCACGCGACGCGGCGGCGGTGAAAACCGGTCTTCAGTTTCGAGAGCACGCAGCCATGGCTCATGCCTTCGACACTCTGGCCCTGGTGCCCCTCGGGCACGTGGGCGCCGATGAAGGGAAACGGCACCGTGTCGAGCTGGCCGGCAAGCATCGCGTCGACGTCGTAAACGAGTTCGCGCGGGATGCTGTTTTGGTTGGCGGTGAGCCCGAGCCCCAGCGCGCTCATCGTCCACTCGACCGCCGGCCAGTGCAGCGTGGTGAAGCGCGCCCCGACGCCCAGCGTGCGCGCGCCGAGCTGCGCGTTGGCCACGGGGAAGATCGTCGACGCAGCGTCGTGCTCCTGCACGAGATTTTTCAGTCGCAGGAGATTCTCCCACGTGGCGGGAAACGCCGTCCTTCCCTCCCCGAGGTCCGCTCCCTCGGCGAGCGCGGTGCCCGCCCCGGCGTCACGCGACGAAAGCACCCAGGCACAATCACCTGCGGCGCTCTCGACCAGGCTCCACTCGCCAAGCCCGGTGGCGAATCGACTTTTTGGATACGCGGTGACCTGCCCGGCGCGGATCGCCGCGAGCAGTTCCGGCCAGTCGAGGCAGAAATCGGGACTGATGCAGGGATTCTGCGCGATTCGCAGGCCGGGCCGGAGAAGGAAAGCGTTGATGGGTTTCACAGGAGAAGATCAGTCAAGACCAGGGACACAGAGAGCACAGAGCTTCGACACAGAGAATGAGGGAGGCCCCAAAAGAGCGGGAACGACATCATGCATGAGAGTGTTTCTCTCCGTGGCCTCCGTGTCCGAGCTCTGTGTTCTCTGTGGCGAAATTCTCGGTAAGAGGATGATTCAAATCGTCATCGCGTGGTAGCCGCCATCGACGACGATCTCTGAGCCGGTGATGAACCCGCCCGCGGCATCGCTCGCCAGCAGCAGCGTGGCGCCCACGAGCTCGCGCGCCTCGCCGAAGCGCTTCATCGGCGTGTGGCCCATGATGCTGGTGACGCGGTCGGGCGTGAGGACCTTGCGGTTCTGCTCCGCGGGGAAAAAGCCCGGCACGAGCGTGTTGACGCGCACGCGGTGCGGGGCCCACTCGCGCGCGAGATTTTTCGAGAGGTTATGCACCGCGGCCTTCGTTGCCGAATAGGTGAACACACGGGAAAGCGGCACGAGACCCGACATCGAGCCGAGATTGATGATCGAGCCGCCCTGCCCGCGCTCGACGAGATACTTGCCGAAGACCTGGCAGCCGAGGAACACGCCCTTCACGTTGACGCGCATGATGCGGTCAAATTCGTCCTCCGAGATCTCGTGGAAGGGCGTGGCGGAGTTCACGCCGGCGCCTTTGACCACCATAACCACGCGGCCGGAGCGATCCAAGACGGCGGCGAGCAGCGCATCGAGTTGCGCGCGATCGGTCGCTTCCGCGGCGTGAAACCAGCCCCGGCCGCCGCGGCTCGCGATGCGGTCGAGCCGCGCCTGGGCTTTGTCGGCGTTGCGGCCGACGAGCACCACTTCGGCTCCCGCGCTCGCGAGCCCCTCCGCCATCGCACCGCAGAGTTCGCCGGTGCCTCCGATCACGACGGCGACCTTGTTCACTAAGCCATGGAGATCGGTGAGAAATTGTTCGGGGGTCATGGGTTGGGAGGATTGGAGGGGTAAGGGCACGGAGCCGCAAACAATGCCGTCCAATGCACCGAAAAACGTTCGCGCCGCAACCCTTCGGCGGACGCATTCGTCAGCATGTGAGTAAACGTTTACCTCTGCGCGCCTGACCACCTGTGAAAACCCGCTCGTCTTTCTCCGCCCTGATTCTCGCTGTCGCCGCGTCCGCGACGCTCGCCAGCGGTGCCGATTCTGCCGATTCGCCCGAGTTGAAGCGCGCCCGCGACACTTACGACGTGCACTGTGGCCTCTGCCACATGGCCGACGGCTCCGGCGCCGGCCGCATGAGCCCGCCCGTGGAGAACAGCGCGCTCGTCGCCGGCGATTCCGCGCCCCTCATCGATCTCATCCTGCGCGGCCCCGACGCCGTCCTGCCCAAGCCGCGCAAGAAATACACGAGTGTGATGCTGCCCTACCCGCACCTCACCGACGAACAGATTGCCGACGTGGTGACTTATATGCGCACCCAGTTCATCGATCCGCCCGCGGGGGCGGTGACCCCAGCCCAAATCGCCGAACGCCGGAAGAAGTGAGGTCCGGCGCCGATCGTTCTCTTTCTTCGTTCTCCTTCTCGTTCTCAAAAATCTCGTCATCCACCGAGAGGCGCTTCACGCCGCGAGGACGAGAACGATAAGCAGCCGCACTTACGGCAGCGCACGTCCCCGCCGCTTGACCCGCGGCTTTCCTTCGCGAGCGTGAAACGCGTCGTCCCCGCCATGCTGCTCTCCGCCCCGCCGCCTTCCGCTCCAGCTTCGTCGCTCGACGAGGCGACGCGCCGGCTGGACGCATGGTTCGCGGAATGCCCCGCCGCCGCGGTGGCATTTTCCGGCGGCGTGGATTCCGCGCTCGTCGCCTACTGGGCGCGGCGCGCGCTTGGCCGCGAGCGTGCCATCGCTTGGATCGCCGACTCGCCCAGCCTGAAACGCAGCGACCTCGCGCTCGCCCGCGATTTTTGCGCCACGCATGACCTCGCCTTGCGCGAACTCGCCACCGCCGAACTCGAGAATCCCGCCTACGCGAGCAACCCGATCGACCGCTGCTATCATTGCAAAAGCACGCTCTACACTGACCTCGCCCGTGCGCGGGCCGCGCCGGGCGCGCGCGCGGGGGGGAGGAG
>JAEYQF010000201.1 GCA_023410155.1 Verrucomicrobiota bacterium
CCGCGCGGTGACGATTGGCGTCCGCAGGACGCAATCGAAAATCCAGAATCGAAAAGCGAAAATCCGTTCATCGGTCCACCTCTCCCAGGACGATGTCGACGCTGCCGAGGATCACGACGGCGTCGGCGATGGTGTGGCCGAGGCACATGTCCTCGAGCACAGTGAGATTTACGAACGACGGCGGGCGGACGCGGTAGCGATACGGATTCGGCGTGCCGTCGCTGATGAGATAAAAACCGATTTCGCCCTTGGGGCCTTCGATGCGGCCGTAGGCCTCGCCGGCGCGCGGACGGAATCCGCGCAGCTTCGCTTTCGGATCCATGATCGGACCGTGCGGCATCTCGGAGATCGCTTGCTGGAGGATCTTCACCGACTCGCGCATCTCCAGAATGCGCATCATATAGCGGTCGTAGGTGTCGCCGTGGTCGCCGAGCGGCACGCGGAAATCGAAACGCGGATAGAAACCGTAGCGGTCGACTTTGCGCAGATCGTAGTCGATGCCGGACGCGCGCAGCATCGGGCCCGTGATACCCGCCGCGATCGCGAGATCGCCGGAGAGCCGGCCGACGCCCTGCGTGCGGGCGAGCATGATCTCGTTGCCCGTGAGCAATTCTTCGAACTCGTCGAGAAAGCGCGGGAAGTTCTGCACGATCTTGTTGGCCGCCGTGAGCCACTCCGGCGTCGGATCCACGCGGCATCCACCGAAGCGCTGGTAGTTGCACATCATGCGGGAGCCGGTGAGCGCCTCGAAGAGATCGAGGATCTTTTCGCGCTCGCGAAATGCATACAGCAGCGGCGTGAACGACGTGCCGAGGTCGTTGAACAAAAACCCGACGAGGCACATGTGGTTCACGAGCCGCGTGAGCTCGGCCATGATCACACGCAGATACTCGGCGCGATCAGGCACGCTCAGGCCGGCGAGCTTCTCGACGGCGAGCGCGTAGGCCCAGTTGTTCGTCATCGAACACAGGTAATCGAGCCGGTCCGTGTAAGGCATCGACGCGAGATACGTGGTGCTCTCACCGAGCTTTTCGTGATTGCGGTGAAGGTAGCCGAAGACGGGCTTCAGCTTCACGATCGTCTCGCCGTCGAGCGTCGCGACCATGCGAAACACGCCGTGCGTCGACGGATGCTGCGGGCCCATGGAGACCTCGAGCAGATCGCCGTGAAACTCGTCGTGCACGGCGCGGACCGTGGCGCCGGTGGGGCCGCCCGCCCAGGCGGGCGGAGTTGAAAGCTGAGAGTTGAAAGCTGAGAGACCGGAGCCCGGAGCGGAAAGATCGGAGGGGCTCATGCGGGGCCTCCTTTTGCGGGCGCGGTTGCGGCTGGCGCGGTGGGGTAGTGTTTCTTCGCGCGTTCGAGCACGTCGGCGTGCGGCGTGGGTTCCCACTCGAAATCGTCGGGCGCTACGTAGTCCTTGCGCATCGGGTGGTCCTTGAACTCGTCCCACATCAGAATGCGACGCAGGTCTGGGTGGCCCTCGAACACCACGCCGTAAAGATCGAAGACCTCGCGCTCTTGAAACTCGCATGCGCGCCACACGGGGGTAAGCGATGGCACCGTCACCTGATCCGCGCGATTGCCCGTGCGCAGACGCAGGATCACGGGACCGTGCTTCTTCGCCATCGAGTAGAGATGGTAAACGACTTCGAGAAAACCCGGCTGCACGCGCTTCGTTTTCGTTTCGACGATCTTCGGCGGTGCCTCGGGATTCGCGGGATCGGCGACGGTGGTCTTTACCGTTTCGACGATCTCCTTCTCGGGCCAGTCGATGCCCGTGACATTGGAGCAGTAGTCCAGTCGCAGCTCCGGATCGTCGCGCAGCCATTCGGCGATTGTGCGGACGTCCGCACAGCCGATTAGCAGCGACGGCTGGTCCGTCGCCGCGGTGTTCGCGACGAGGCTCACGTTCGCGCCCGGGAAACGGGCGAGCACGCGTTCGCGAATTTGTTCGAGCGTTTCCAGGGCGTTAGCAGCGGTTTCCTGCGTTTGTCATTCTGAGCGCAGCTAAGAATCCACTTGGAGAATCGCAGCCTCTCAGCGCAGAGAAGCGCACACTGGATTCTTCGCTGCGCTCAGAATGACAGGATGAGTGGAGGCGGGCGTGCATGGTCAGGCCTTGCCGGTGCGGACGATGGTCGGCGGTTGCCAGACTGCGTCGTTCTTCGGCGGCACGAGATCGTGCGCGCCGAATTCGGGGATCGGAAACTCGCTCGGCTTCTCCGCCTGCAGGTGTCGCGCCGCCTCCGGGCCGGCGAGCCGTTCGGCCTTGATCTTCTTTTGCAGCTCCATGAGCCCGTTCAACAAGGCCTCCGGGCGCGGTGGGCAGCCGGGGATGTAGATGTCGACCGGGATGAAGCGATCGATGCCCTTTAAAACGTTGTAACCCTGCTTGAACGGTCCGCCGGAGATCGCGCACGCGCCCATCGCGATGCAATACTTCGGCTCCGGCATCTGGTTCCAGAGCCGCACTACCTGCGGGGCCATCTTCTTCGTGACGGTCCCCGACACGATCATCAGGTCGGCCTGACGCGGCGACGGACGAAAAATCTCCGCGCCAAACCGCGCGATGTCGAAGCGCGCCGTGGCCGTCGCGATCATCTCGATCGCGCAACACGCGAGGCCGAACTGCAACGGCCAGATCGAGTTGCTGCGGCCCCAATTATACAGCTCCTCCAGACTGGTCATCAGGATGCCGTGACGGCGGAGCTCTTCGCGCTCGGCATCGCTGAGCGGGGCGGGAGTGACAGGCGCGTCGCTCATTTCCACTCCAGATAACCGCGGTGCCACGCCCAGACCAAGCCCTCGGCGAGCAACAACATGAAGACGAACATCGCGAGCAGTGCTCCCGCTGGCAGCCCGGTAAACGCCACCGCGAACGGCAACAGAAACAGCACCTCGACGTCGAAGATCAGGAAGAAAATGGCGTAGAGATAATAGTGCGCCTTGAACTGGATCCACGAATCGCCGCTGGCCTCCAAGCCGCACTCATACGTGGAGTTCTTCAGGGCACCCGGTTTCGCGGGTTGGAAAAAGCGGACCCACAGGCGCGCGACCCCCAGCATCGCCAGCGGGAAGGCCAGCGCTACCGCCAGGAACAATGCAAGAAATGCATAGGGATGTTCGGCCATAAGCTGCGGAGGTAAGCGAAGCTCACGATGAAATGACGCCTCTTAATCACAATGTCGAACCGCCGCTCTTTTTTGGCCAAGCCTGCGCGCCGGTTGGCCGGCGAGAAACGAATGCTAATGCCAGCGCGCCGTAGAAAATCCCGGTCGCCTGTTGGCACCAGGTCGCGTGGACGGATGTTCCGAGCCGGGACAAAGTGCAGACCGGGTCGCGCCCATGTGCGGACTGGGTTGAGCCACGATGCGGCTCGGATCGCGCCGCGGTGCGGACTGGGTCGAGCCCATGGCTGGATCGGATCGAGCCCGGAGGCGCTGGTGTTGAACGCAAAAAGGCCGGCTCGTGATGGAGCCGGCCCAGGATGCAAAATGTCAGGAGAGCTTACTCGGCGACTTCGCCGGTGAGGTCTTCGCCGCCTTTGACGCTGACCTTCTCGAGGATCGCGGCGGAGATTTTCGCGGCGAGCTCGGGCTTTTCCTTAAGGGCGGTCTTGGCGGCGTCGCGGCCCTGGCCGACGAGGTTGCCTTCGTAGGCGATCCACGCGCCTTTCTTCTCGAGGATTTTGTGTTCGAGGCCGAGGTCGAGCAGCGAGCCGACCTTCGAGATGCCTTCGTCATACATGATGTCGAATTCGCACTCGGTGAACGGCGGGGCGACCTTGTTCTTCACCACTTTGATCTTGGTGCGGTTGCCGACGACTTTGCCTTCAGGGGTCTTGATCTGGTCCTTGCGGCGGATGTCGATGCGGACGGAGGCGAAGAACTTGAGCGCGCGGCCGCCCGAGGTGGTCTCGGGATTGCCGAACATGACGCCGATCTTTTCGCGAATCTGGTTCGTGAAAATGCAGATGCAGTTGGTCTTGCTGACGACGGCGGTGAGGCGGCGCATGGCCTGCGACATGAGGCGGGCCTGGGCGCCGACGGTGGCGTCGCCCATCTGGCCATCGAGCTCGGCCTTGGTGGTGAGCGCGGCGACGGAGTCGAGGATGATGACGTCGATCGAATTGGAGCGGATGAGCGTCTCCATGATGTTGAGCGCGTCTTCGCCGGAGTCAGGTTGGGAGACGAGGAGATCGTCGAGGTTCACGCCGACAACTTTGGCGTATTTCGGATCGAGGGCGTGTTCGACGTCGATGAAAGCAGCGAGGCCGCCGCGTTTTTGGGCTTCGGCGATGACGCTCAAACAGAAGGTGGTCTTACCGGAGGATTCGGGGCCGTAGATCTCGACGATGCGGCCTTTCGGGAGACCGCCGACGCCGAGGGCGAGGTCGACTGCGAGGGAGCCGGTGGTGAGCGTCTCGACCTTCATCTTTTGCGAGTCGCCGAGGCGCATGATGGAGCCGTCGCCGAACTGTTTGGTGATGGAGGAGAGGGCGAGCTCGATGTTCTTCTCGCGCGCGGCGTTGGCGGGCACGACGGCGGCGGAAGCGGTTTTGGCGGGGGCGGCTTTGGACATGGGAGGAAACGAGGAGGAGTTGAGCGGGCGCCCAGAGTAAACGGAGGCGCTGACGAGGTTATGTCAGGAGTCTTTCGGGGAAGGGGGCAGAACGGGCAAGCGCGGAGTGCCCGGGCGGGAGAAATTCCCGGGCTGGCCGGGCATACCCTGGAACGGGGGAATGAAAGCGTGCCGTCGTGGGAGGCGGGCCCTGATTTTTGTTGGGATCAACTGCCTCGTGGACAGGGACGTGGAGAACGGCACGGCTCCCGCGGGATTTTTGCCTCGGAGGAGCGGAGAACCGGCCGATAAGCGTGTATCCATGTTTCCAGCACACCAGGCAGATTGTGTTCGCAAGAAAGCAAACGGTTGGCGCGCGGGCCTGCTCGCCTGTGCACTCGCGTTGGGCCTGAGTGGCATCACGCGGGCGGATATGATCTCCGAGGAGATTTTTACGCCGGGCAGCCCGATCAACGCGCCGTCCATCGGCTCGATTGGCTGGGATCCTTTCAGCAATGCCGGCGGAGGGGGCAACCGTCCTCTCGGCATCGTTTTCGATTCCCAAACAGCGTCGGTCGAGTTGTCGCTTTTCACAGGCACGCTGGACGGAGTGATGGAGTGGGCGGCGGATGGGTCTACTGCGACCGTGCTCGCTCCCGGCCAGACGATCGACGGCCTGACCTCCTGGACTTCGAGCTACACGTTTCACTCCGGGGGCAATCCGCTCATGGAGCCCGGCGAGTCGCTGTATTTCGGCTATCGGATCTATGAGAGCGAGCTCGGCTCCGAGTATGCCTCCTACGGCTGGGTTCAGCTCGAGAACATCGCCGGGACCTACTTCCTCTCGCACTGGGCGATCAACTATGCCGACGGCGGAATCACGGTGCCGATGGGCGAGGCGATTCCGGAGCCGAGCACGTATGCGGTGATTCTCGGCGGTGTGGCGTTGGGTGGCGCGCTGGTGATGCGCCGGCGCAAACAGAAGGCGTCGGCCTGAGCGGGACGCGATTTTTCTGAGCCGCATTCCTCGTCGAGTGCGGCTTTTTCGTAGCCGGATGGTCCGGGGTTGGGCTGGACCCGCGGCGGCGGCTGCGGCACTGAGGTGCCGATGTCCAGTCCGACCGGAGACTTTCTGGCCACGACTCGCGAGTTGCTGGCGCAGCGGGAGAAGAAGGAGGCGCAGCGCGTTCGCGAGCGCATGGAGCGGATCGCCTCCGACCCGGACAAGCAGCGGCAGGCGCGCGAGCGCATCCGGATGGCGGCCGTGTGCTTCCGACGTGGCCGACTGAAGCTCGCCGCGGAGGTCTTGGAGCCGCTGATGGACCCGAAGTCGGCGCATGCCGGAGCGGCCGAGCTGATGGGCGATGTGCAACTGGCGGCAGGCAACGGACCCAAGGCCGAGGCCGCGCTCCTGCGTTCGCTTGAAATCGATCTTCGCCAGCCGCGCGTGCTGGTGAAGCTGGCAGTGGTGTTTGCGCGTGGCGGACGGAATACGCAAGCGCGGGCGCTGTTGCACGAGGCGATCGCGCAGAAGGACGATGATGCAGAAGCGTATTTCAATCTCGGGCTGCTGCACGGCGCCCGGGGAGAGCACCGCCAGGCGCTGGACGGTTTTGAACTGGCGATGCATTTCGCGCCGAAGAACCCGCTGATCGGCTCGGCGTGGGTCACGCGGCACGCGTATCTGGAAAATGGAGACGATCGTGACCTGCTGGCGGCGGGGCGCGAGTGGGAGCGGAAATATCTCGCGGGCGTGGCACCCATGGAACCGATGCGGACGGAGCCGTGGCCGGGCCGAAGGTTGAGGGTCGGTTATCTGTCGCCCGATTTCCGCCGACACTCGACGGCATATTTCTTCCTGCCGCTCGTCAGGCATCACGATCGGAGTGCGGTGGAAGTTTTTTGCTACCACGATTCTCCGGCTCAGGACGACCTGACCGCGGCCATCCGCGAAGGCGCCGAACACTGGCGGTGGGTGCATGGACGCTCGGACCGGCACCTGGCAGAGCAGATTCGTCGGGATCGCATCGATGTGTTGGTGGATCTGGCCGGGCATTTCTCAAATCCGCATCTGACGATGCACGCCCTGCGGCCGGCCCCCGTGCACGTGCATCACGTGGGTTTTTGCGGGACGACGGGGCTGTCGTGTTTCACGGGAAGGGTGACTGATGCGGTCATCGAGCCGGCGGAGGCGGCGGTGGACGCGTTGAGTGCGGAGCCGCTCGTGCGCGTGGAGGGGGCGATGCATGCATTCGATCCTTTTGATCGTTTGCCGGAGGTGCAGGCGACGGCGGCGACGAGGGATGGATTCGTGACGTTTGGCTCGTTCAATGCGCACGCGAAATTGAACGACAACGTGCTGGCCACGTGGGCGGAGATCCTGCGGGCGGTGCCGACCGCGCGGATGTTGATCAAGAATCCAGAACTGTCCGATCCCGATCTGGCGAAGCAGGTGCGTGGCTTTTTCGGCCCGAGAGGCGTGGACGAGCAGCGCATCGAACTCAAAGGCCAATCCCGCAGCCGTGGGGAGCACTTGGCGGAATACCACCGGGTCGACGTGCTCCTGGATGCGTTTCCCTACAATGGCGTGACGACCACCTGCGAGGCGTTGTGGATGGGCGTGCCGGTGCTTACGGTGCGCGGAAACTGTCACCGCGGACGTGTGGCCGAGAGCCTGCTGCGCAACGCGGGAGAAGACCGCGAGGCGGTGGCGAACGATCGAGCGGACTACGTCGCGCGTGCCGTGAGTTGGGCGGGGCAGGTCGAGAGATTGCAGATGGGGCGGATGTCGCGACGAGTGCGGGTGGCGGGCAGCCGACTCGCGGACGGTGCCGCGAATGCGCGCGCGATGGAGAAGGCCTGGGCGCGGTTGGCCGGGGCCAGCGTGCGGTCCTGATCTGACCGATGGCGTGTCTGCACGGAAAAAAGGTTTCTAATAATTTGCGCCGAAGAGGGATGTGTCTCGAAAGGAACCGCCCGCGCTATAAATTACCTGACGTCCGTGTTAGGCGCCACCTTCCCAAGCAACAACTCCACGACCCACTCGAGGCACGTCGGCAACGTCTCGGGATCACCGGTGTTTCAGCCGCCACCGCAGGGCTCAGTGCTCTGCTTACGTCCTCCGCACATGCAGTGGCGTTGGGCAATGTGTTCACGGGCGATGTCGCCTTTCCGGTAAGCTCTTTCAGCGGCAACATCAGCTGGGATCCGTTTAGCGCCGATTCCTCCTCAACCTACGAGGCAGAGTTCATCAACGGGACGTTCTCGTGCAGTGGCGCCCACCTCACAATCAGCGCCGGATGCACGTTTTCGGGCACGCTTCAGTTCGCTGCATCGTGTGGGAATGCGTCGTTCTTCTGGCCCGGCGAGACGATCAGCGCTGATGATTTCGCGACTACGATTTCGACGGTGTGTTACTCTTACGAGCCCACGGTAACTGCGGGCGATTCGCTTTATTTCGGCTATAGGATCGAGCTTTCGGACGATTATTTTGCCTACGGCTGGGCTGAGTTCAGCGAAGCAGCCGGCGAGATCGTGCTCGCTCGCTGGGGTATCGACACGGGGAATGGAAGCATCTCGATTCCGGAGGCGATCCCTGAGCCGAGCGCGTATGCGGGCATCGCCGGGCTGTTCTTCGCGGGAGTCGTGGCGTTCTCGCGCTGGAAAAAGCGTCGTGCGCTGGCGGCCTGAGCAAGACGACGAGTCCGAACCTCTCCAAAACCGCGCTCACCAACGGGCGCGGTTTTTTGTCGCGAACGCCCGAGGCGAACGGCGGGGCACTCAGTGTCCGGCGGGCGGAGTCGAGTCGGGCTTGAAGGCCGTCGCGAAGAACACCGCGAGCACGATGAGGCCGAAGCTCACGGCGTAGTTCCAGCGCAGCTTTTCGTTGAGCACGAGCCACGCGAAGACGACGAAGACCGCGAGCGTGATGCACTCTTGCAGGATCTTCAGCTGGTAGCCGGTGAACTGGCCGCTCAGGTAGCCGCCGCGGTTCGCCGGAACCATCAGGCAATACTCGAAGAAGGCGATCGCCCAGGACACGAGGATGATCGTGAGGAGCGATTTGCCCTCGAGCCATTTGAACTTCAGGTGGCCATACCAGGCCACGGTCATGAAGATGTTGGAGCAGACGAGCAGAAGGATAGTGCGCATGGGAAAGCCGACTTGGGCGCGACCGCGCCAAGATCATAAACGAAGGGGGCAGCGATTCCGTGCCCTGGTGATGCCCTTCGCGTCTCTGCGTATGGGTCAGAGTTTATAGTAGTCGCGGAACCACGCGACGAACTCCTTCAGACCATCCTCGAGTGCGACCTTCGGAGTGAAGTTGATCGCTGCCTGCACGCGGGTGAGATCGGCGCAGGTCTCGAGCATATCGCCCATTTGTGGGGGGAGCAGTTCGATTTCCGCTTTTTTGCCGAGGAGTTCCTCGAGCATGCGGACGAAAAGAAGCGTCTCGACCGGGCGATGGTGGCCGAGATTAAAAACACGAGCAGCCGGCGCGGAGCGGTCGGCTGGCTTGGACAAGCTCACGCCCGGCGGCGGATAGAGCAGCGCCTTGACGACGCCCTCGGCGATGTCGTCCACATAGGTGAAATCGCGGAGGTTTTTCCCGTGGTTGAAAAGCTTCAGCGGTTTGCCCTCGCAAATCGCGCGGGCAAAAAGCGTCGGCGCCATGTCGGGTCGGCCCCACGGCCCGTAAACGGTGAAAAAGCGCAGGCCGGTGACGTTGAGCCCGTGCGTGTGCGCGTAGCTGCGGGCGAGCAGTTCGTTGCTCTTCTTGGTGGCGCCGTAGAGCGAAACCGGTTGGTCGGTGTCGTCGTCCTCGCGAAACGGCGGTTTGGCGCCGGCCCCGTAGACACTGCTGCTCGAGGCGTAGACGAGATGCTTCGGCGGAGTCTTGCGGCACGCCTCGAGCACGCTGGCGAACCCCACCAGGTTGCTGTGCACGTAGGCGCCGGGATTCTCGAGGCTGTAACGCACGCCGGGCTGGGCCCCGAGATGGACGACGTAGTCGGCTTTGAAATGGGCGAGCAGCCCGGAGAATTTCTCTGTGTCGGCGAAGTCGGTGCGGAGAAAGTGGAACTCCTCGAACTTCTCGAGCTGCTCGAGCCGAGCGCGCTTCAGCGCCACATCGTAGTAGTCGCCGAGGTTGTCCACGCCGAGCACCTCGCACTTTTTCGACTCGGCGAGTCGTCGCGCGACATGGAAACCGATGAAGCCGGCGGCGCCGGTCACGAGGACTTTCATCCGGCGCGTGATAGCGCAGCGCGTCGGTGCGCGCTAGCGGAAACTCGTCGGCCTGACTCGGCGCCGACGGCAGACCGGGTCGCGCGCGA
>JAEYQF010000203.1 GCA_023410155.1 Verrucomicrobiota bacterium
TCCACAGCGTGAGCGAGCGACTCGAGGGCGATTGTTACACCATTGCGGTGCGACTCGGGGGCTTGCCTGCGATCTTGCGCCTCTTACTCGGAGCCGAACGCATCGGAGTCGAGATCCGCGCGTGCGACTCGTGCCTCTCCTCGCCGGCGTTGGAAGCGCATCGCGTGGTCATCGGGTTGCTCGGACTCGACGACGATGCCTCTGCCTTCGCGCGGCTCGCGCGGAAACTCGGCCTCGCCCGACTCGTGAACGGCCGGGAGCAACTGCGCATCAGTCGCACGCCCTCGATCTACGAAGGCGTGCTCTGGTCGATCATCGGCCAACAAATCAATTTCCCCTTCGCCTGTCTGCTGAAACGGCGGCTGTTCGAACTCGCCGGCACAGCCATCGGTGCGGGTCTGATCGCGCCGCCGCTGCCTGCCGAGGTGGCACGCCTAGAGGTGAGCGACTTGGTGCCGCTGCAGTTCTCCCGGCAGAAGGCGGACTACGTCATCTCCGTCTCGCGTCTGATCGCCGACGGCAAACTCGACCTTGAAGCGTTGCGCAACGGCTCCGCGACGCGAGCGGAGCGCGCGCTGCTCGAGGTGCGGGGTCTCGGGCCGTGGTCCGTCAACTACATCATGATGCGCGCGCTCGGTTTCGCGGATTGCGTGCCCTACGGCGACACCGGCGTCACGAGCGGACTGCAGAGCCTGCTCAAACTGGAAACGCGTCCCGACATTGATGCCACCCGCCGATTGATGGCCGTGTTTTCTCCGCATCGCAGTCTCGCGACCGCGCACCTGTGGCAACTCAACCAACCGCTTCCCGCATGACCATTCTCCACGACACGTTCTCCACTCCCGTCGGCGATTTCTCCGTCGCGCTCGATGACAGCGGCGCCCTCCTCGCCACCGCGTTCGGCGACGTCGCCTCGCTGAAAACGCGTCTGAAACAACGTCATCTATCAGGTGACTTTGCATGCTCTCCCGCGCGCAGTGAGGCGGTGCGGCAGCAAGTGGCGGAGTATTTCGCCGGCACGCGACGACATTTCAACCTGCGGCTTGCCGCCAAGGGGACAGGTTTTCAGCAACAGGTTTGGACGAAGTTGACGCAGATTCCGTGGGGCGAGACACGAACCTACGCCGAGATTGCCGTCAGCCTGAGTCGCCCCGGTGCGGCCCGCGCGGTGGGGCGTGCCAATGCCACCAATCCAATCTGCCTCATCGTTCCGTGCCATCGCGTGATCGGCGCCGACAGAGCGTTGACGGGTTTTGCGTTCGGGGAACCGATCAAGCAGCGCCTCCTCGAGCACGAAGGCGCTCTCGCTCACGCGCTTTCACGATGAAGCC
This sequence comes from Verrucomicrobiota bacterium, assembly GCA_023410155.1. Taxonomy (GTDB): domain Bacteria; phylum Verrucomicrobiota; class Verrucomicrobiia; order Opitutales; family Opitutaceae; genus Opitutus. Next base: position 1,332 of record JAEYQF010000203.1, read on the forward strand.
AAAGCCGTGTTGCGGAATCTGGCTCGAGTCGGGACTGGTTTCGGCGTGATCGGTGCCGGCGAAGCGTCGACGGCTCTCGCTCAACTGCGCATGGCTTCCGCGGTGCGATGGATCTCGAGCACGAAGCGCTTCAGCTTCGCGTGATCCTTAACTCCAGGCGCGACTTCGACCCCGCTGTTCACATCGACAAATTTCGCGCCGCTCGCGCGGAGCGCTTCGCCGATGTTCTCCGGCGTGAGCCCGCCCGCGAGAATCCACGTGAGGTGCGGATACGCGGCGCGATGCTTCGCGAACTTGCCCCAGTCACCCGTCTTGCCGGAACCGCCAAAGCCTTCGGCGTGAAACGTATCCAGGAGAAAATGCTTCGCGAGTGGCAGCTGCACCTGGGGCACGTCGCTCGACGGAGGGAGCTTTGGCGCGAGCCAGAGTTTTTCCGGAGTCACGAGTTCGGACCACTCAAGCAACTGCGGCAGCGGGATGGAAACGTTGAAATGGATCTGGAAGAAATCAAAGCCTGCCTGCTGCGCGGCCGTGAGTTCTGCGAGCGTGGGCTCCACCATCACGGCCACTTTACGGCGCTCGGGCAGCAGCTTCGCCATCGCGCGATACGTCTCAAGCGGCACATAACGCGGCGACTTCGGATAAAGGATGAACCCGAGATAATCCGCGCCGCAGCGATCCGCGAAATCCGCGTCCACGTGCGAGGTGATCCCGCAGACTTTGAAGCGAATGCCGTCGATCATGGCTGTGGCGGAGGAAAGCACGCTTTGAAGGTGAAACCAAACGGCGGGGGGCCCAGTCGGGCGAGCGAGGCGAGCCGCAGCTTGGCCTCGTCCGTGGTCGGGCGGTGACCCGCCGGCACCCACCACAGAGCGGCGTGTTTGCTCTCGAATTTTTGAAACCACGCCTGCCGGCGCGCGAAAAATCGGCCGTGCATCGAGCGATACACATAGGCGTGCAATGACTCCCGATCCGTCCACACGGACATATTCACCAGCACGCGCGGGTCCGGAAACGCTGCGATCTCGGTGGCGTTTCCGCTGTCGCCCTTCAATCGCCAGACGAAACCGGGACTCGCCTCCGCGAGCGCATTGATCTCGTCCAAGGCTGCCCTGAACTCCGCCATCACCGGATCATCCATCGAAGCGCCGCGAATCCGGCCGATATTGATCTGCGCGAGCTGCCAGGCAGGAGACCCGTTCATCTCAAAACGCGTTCACCGACGCGATCACGTGATCGACTTGTGCGTCGGTCAGCTCCGGGAAGATCGGCAGGCTCACACAGTTCCTCGCCGCCTGCTCTGCGACGGGCAGCGAGCCTGCGGCCTGGCCGAGATGCGCGTAACATTTCTGCAGGTGCAGCGGCACGGGATAAATCAGATCGGTGCCGACTTCGTGTTTCGTGAGGTGCTCACGCAACGCATCGCGACGCGGGTGGCGGATCGTGAATTGGTGGAACACCGACTTCCCGAAGGACGGCTGATCGGGCAGACGCACGTCGGCGAGCTTGATGCCGTCGAGATAACGCGCGGCGATCTCCTGTCGGCGTGATGTCCATTTCGCGAGGTGCGGGAGCTTCACGTTGAGCAGCGCACCTTGAAAACCATCCATGCGAAAGTTTCCGCCCACGATGTCGTGATAGTAGCGACGATCCGAGCCGTGCACGCGGATGTGACGCGCCTTGGTCTGGATCGACTCGTCGCGCGAGACGAATGCCCCGCCCTCGCCGCAGCCGCCGAGATTCTTCGTCGGATAGAAACTGAACGTGCCGACATCGCCGAAGAGACCGACGGGAGTGTCCTTGAATTTTGCGCCGGCCGCCTGCGCGCAGTCTTCGATGAGAAACAGTCCGTGCTTCTTCGCGATCGCCGCGATCTCGTCGATCCGGCACGGCTGACCGAAGAGGTGCACGGCGATGATGCCTTTCGTCTTCGGCGTGATCGCCGCCTCGACCTTGGCGGGATCAAGGTTGAATGTGCCCTCCTCGATGTCGACGAAGCGGGGAGTCGCTCCGACGTAACTTACACCCCAGACCGTCGAGATGAACGTAAACGGCGGCGCGATCACTTCGTCGCCCGGACCAAACCCCGCGATCATGCATGCGACGTGCAGCGGCGACGTGCCACTGTTCATGCCGAGCACCCGCGGATAGCCGAGCGTCGACCCGAAGTTCTTCTCGAAGTCCTCCACGTCCTTGCCGAGGCAGAAGCGGGTGCCGTCGTAAGTTGCTGCGAGCGCGGCGAGCGCGGGCTCACGCAGGGCTTTGTGCTGCAGGCTGAGATCGAGAAACGGAACTTTCATGAGAGGAACCGCTAATTCACGCGAATCGCTGCGGATGGGAAGCTTTCTGCATTCGCGTTTGTTGGCGTTTACTTGCCGTTCAATTTCTTCACCAGCGCTTCCACGAGCGCGTCGAGGCTCGGCTCCTTGGCCATGAAGTCCACCGGGATACCGACCTTCTTCATCGTTTCCGAAGTCTGTTCGCCGATGCTGCCTGCCAACGGGCGCGTGGCGCCAGTTTGCAATTTGAGCGCGCCCGCCTGGCTCACGAACGACTCGGCCGCAGACGAGCTCGCGAACAAAACCGCGTCGGCGCCACGCGCGCGGAAATCGGCCGCAGCCACGTCGTCGGACAAGTCGGTTTTTTCGGTTTTGTAGACCTGGAATCGATCGACGATCGCGCGCGCGGCCTCGAGTTTCTCGACGAGAGTTTCACGGTTAAGATTTCCGGTGATCACGAGGATCTTGGCGCTGTCGAGACTGCCGGTGGCGATGAGCTCGTCGGCCAGTGCTTCGGCGGTGGCGATCTTCGGCATGCACTCGACGCGAATGTGATGGGACCGGATCTCCGCCGCGGTCGCCTCGCCGACACACGCGAAACGCAGCAGGCCCAGGGAACGGATGTCGTCGTAAATGCGCAGAAACTCCTCGAAGAAAAACCGCACGCCGTTGGCGCTCGTGAACACGATCCAGTCGTAGCCGCCGAGCTCCATGAGCACGTCCACGAGCGTTTCTTTCTCGATGTGCTTGGAGACGCGGATCAGCGGCAGCTCGATGACCTCGGCGCCGAGCGCGGTGAGTTTGCCGGCGAGTTCCGAAGCTTGCTCGCGCGCGCGTGTGACGGCGATGCGGCGGCCGGCCAGAGATTTCGAAGAGAGAGAGGATTTGGCCATGAGGCGAGAGGTCGCGGCCTAGCGCAGGCCGAGTTGCTTGAGAACGTTATCGGCGGTGACGCGTGGTTGCGCGTAGTCGCTGTCGCTCAGCGGGAGGCTGCGCAGGCCGACAGCTTCGTGGAAGAGAAACAGCGTGTCGCGCGTGGCATGCACGGCAAACGCGGTGTGGCAGCCGCCGCCCATCGCGCTTTGGAACGCCCGCTCGAGGTCGACGGCGCGCTTGGTGGCCGCATCGAATACGGGCGAAAATTTCTCCGCATCCGCCGCACGGCACTGCACGGCGATGGCTCCCTGCCCGATCGCCGGCACCATGTGCTGGAAACCGAGCGCGTGAAACTCGACTCCCGGCCACTCGGAGATGCCCAGACGCTTCAGGCCGGCGGCGGCGAGAATCGTGCCGTCGGCCACGTGTTGCTCGCCGATTTTGCGGAGGCGGGTGTCGACGTTGCCGCGGATCTCCGAGAATTGAACGTCAGGAAACAGCATTGTCGCCTGCAGGCGGCGCCGTGGGCTGCCGGTGGCGAGCGTTGCCGGCGTGGTGATGCCGGTGCGCAGCACGAGCACATCGCGCGTGTCCTCGCGCGGCAGATAGCCGCCGATCGCGAGGCCCTCCGCCATGTCGCCGGGCAGATCCTTCGTGCTGTGCACGGCGACGTCGGCTTCACCGCGCAACAGCGCCTGTTCGAGTTCGCTCGTGAAGAGCCCCTTGCCGCCCTTCTGCTCGAGCGACCACTCGGCCTGCTTGTCGCCCGTGGTCACGATTTTCAACAACTCGGTCTCGACGCCGAGCCGCGCGGCGAGATGCGCCGCGACCATATTCGTCTGCGTGAGCGCGAGGGGGCTCTTGCGCGTCGCGAGGATGATCTTTTTTGCCAAGGAGGACACAGGGGAAAAACAAGAGGCCACGGAGGCGAGAAGGACAACCTTGGGACGTCCTTCGGGCTCCGTGGCCTCTGTGTCTAAGAGAGACTCTTAGTAAGCGGCTTGGACGCCCTTGATGTGCTTCTTGGCCATCCAGGGCATCATGCTGCGGAGGTAAGCGCCGGTCTTCTCGATCTGGTGCTTTTCGCCGGCCTTGAGGAGTTTGTTGTAGTTCTTGAGACCGCCCTTGTGCTCCTTGACCCACTCCTTGGTGAACTTGCCGGTCTGAATCTCCTTCAGGATCTTCTTCATCTCGGCCTTGGTCTTCTTGTTCACCACGCGCGGGCCGCGGGTGATGTCGCCATACTTCGCGGTCTCGGAAATGGAGAAACGCATGCCGGCGATGCCGCTCTCATACATGAGGTCGCAGATGAGCTTCAGCTCGTGGAGGCACTCGAAGTAAGCCATCTCGGGCTGGTAACCAGCCTCCACCAGCGTCTCGAAACCGGCCTGCACGAGGGCGCTGGCGCCACCGCAAAGCACGGCTTGTTCGCCGAAGAGATCGGTCTCGGTCTCTTCCTTGAAGGTGGTCTGGAGCACGCCCGCGCGCGTCGAGCCGATACCCTTGGCCCAGGCGAGCGCCTGCGCTTTGGCGGCCTTGGAGCTGCCCGGAGCGACGGCAATGAGCGCCGGCATGCCTTTGCCCTCAGTGTAGAGGCGGCGAACCATGTGGCCGGGACCCTTCGGGGCGACCATGATGCAATCGACGCCCTTCGGCAGCTTGATCAGGCCGAAGTGCACGGCGAGACCGTGCGAGAACAGCAGCGTCTTGCCCTTGGAGAGATTCGGGAGGATGTCGCGCTCGTAAATATCCGCCTGCTTCATGTCGGGGAGACCGACCATGATGACGTCCGCCTGCTTCACCGCGTCGGCGGTGGAGACGACCTCAAACCCGTGCTGCTCGGCAACCGGCTTGGACTTCGAACCCTCGTAGAGGCCGATGAGGACCTTGCAGCCGCTGTCCTTGAGGTTCAGCGCGTGGGCATGGCCCTGCGAACCGTAGCCGAGGACGGCGAGCGTTTTGTTCTTAAACACGCCGAGGTCGGCGTCTTTGTCGGTGTAGACTTTGGCGGGCATGTGATGGGTTAGTTGAAAGTTGAAGGTTGGAAGTTGAAAGAGCTATTTCGGTGCGGCTGAAAGTTGGGCCGGATCGGGTCTTTCAACCTTCACCTTTCAACTTTCCCCGTCCCGGCCGGGCGTCAGCGCTTCAGCGCCAGGCGACCGGTGCGGGCGAGTTCGAGAATGCCGAACGGCTCGAGCAGGCCGAGGAGCGCATTCACTTTGTCATCATCGCCGGTGAGTTCGATGATGAGATCCTCCTGCGAGAGGTTGACGATCTTCGCGCGGAAGATGTCGGCGATCTGCACGACCTCGGAGCGCGTTTTCGCGTCGGCGCGCACTTTCACGAGCACCAGCTCGCGCGACACGGCCTGGCCTTCCTTGAAGTCGAGCACCTCGACCACGTTGACCAGTTTGCGCAGCTGCTTGATGCAAAGATCGAGCTGCGCCTCGTCCCCGCGCAGCACGACCGTGATTCGCGAAAGCGAGGCATCGTGCGTGGGAGCGACGTTGAGCGAGTCGATGTTGAAGCCGCGGCCGGAAAACATTCCGGACACGCGCGCCAGAACGCCGAACTTGTTCTCAACGAGGACGGAGAGCGTGTGTCGCATGGGAGGTTAGTTTGAACGAAAGAAATGGTGGACACTGAGGGACTCGAACCCCCGACCCTCTCGGTGTAAACGAGATGCTCTAACCAACTGAGCTAAGCGTCCGAGCCGAGGGGTCATGAAAGCGTTTGGGGAGAGGCTATGACAAGGAATTATTCGGGTATGACGGGCACCGAGTCGCAACCCGACGCGGCTCGAGTCGAGCCGAAGTCCGGCGCGACTCGCACCTCGGTGCGGTCACACCGCCGCCAGCGCGCGCTTCGGCTTGAGCCAGCCCTCGCGCACCATCAGCTCGGCGTTTTGGAGGGCGTTGAGTGCGGCGCCTTTCCAGAGATTGTCGCCGCTGACCCAGAGCGCCAGGCCGTTGTCGAGCGCGGTGTCGAGGCGGATGCGGCCGACGCCGCACTTCACCTTGCGCGTAAAATCAAGTGGCGTCGGATAAACGCGTTCTGCCGGATCGTCGACGAGCTGAGCGCCCTCAAACGCCGCGATCGCCGCGCGCGCGGTTTCGACGCTTACCGGCTTCTCGAACTCGGCATTCACCGCGATCGAGTGCGCCTGCACCACCGGCACGCGCACGCAGGTGGACGAGACCTTGAGATGCGGGAGGCCCATGATCTTGCGGCTCTCCTGCGACATCTTCGTCTCTTCGCCTGTATAACCATCCGCGCCGAACGAATCGACCTGCGGGATCACGTTGAACGCGATCTGATACGGATAAACCTTCTTCTCGAGCGGCGCGCCCTTCACGTAGGACTGGATCTGCGACTCGAGTTCCTCGACCGCCTCCACGCCCGTGCCCGAAACAGATTGATACGTTGCCGAGATGTAGCGCTTCAAACCGAACGCCTGGTGCAGCGGCCACAGCGCCATCAACAGCACCGCGGTCGAGCAATTTGGATTCGCGATGATGCCATTGTGCTTTCGCAGCGCCTCCGGATTGATCTCCGGAATCACGAGCGGCACCGCCGGGTCCATGCGATACGCCGAGCTCTTGTCGATCACCACGCAGCCCGCCTTCACCGCATCCGGCGCGAGCGCCTTGGTGATCGCGCCTTCGGTCGCGAAGAACGCCACGTCGATAACCGCAAACACGCCGACCTTCGCCTCCTCGACCGTGTATTTCTTTCCTGAATACTCCACGACCTTGCCCGCCGAGCGCGCCGAGGCGAACAGCCGCAGCGCGCCCATCGGGAAATTCCGCTCGTGCAAGAGCCGCAGCAGCTCTTGACCGGCGACGCCCGTGGCGCCGACGATACCGACCGTGTAGGATGGCGTATTGCTCATTGATTCTCCGTTGGAATTGGTCACGAAAACTTATCAGCGTCTCGGCATCAAGCCCGCAGACCGGCTTATGCTCGTGCGCATCGGCACAGCCACGCTGCAGTTCTATCGCGCGGGTGTGCTGGTCAAAAGTTACGTCGTCTCCACCTCCAAACGGCCGCCCAGCAACGTGAAAAACTCGCTCGGCACGCCGCGCGGCCTGCACGAGATCGCCGAGCGTATCGGCGCGGGCCAGCCACCCGGCATGGTCTTCGTCGGCCGCCAACCCACCGGCCGCCACTACTCCGAACTCCCGGACAGCGAGACCGAGCACAATCTCATCACCACCCGCATTCTCTGGCTTCGCGGACTCGAGCCCGGCGTGAACCGCGGCGGCGACGTCGATACCTACGAACGCTACGTTTACATCCACGGCACCAACCACGAGTCGCGCATCGGCGAGCCACTCAGCGCCGGCTGCGTGCTCCTGCGCAACCTCGACGTGATCGAACTCTACGACCAAGTCCGCGCCGGCGACCACGTGTTGATCGTCGACTGAACAGCTGCGGCCCACGCGTCCTCCGAAGTTTCTTCTCTGCCTCCGCACCGGCGCGGTGTATGCAGACCCACTCATGAGAAAGACATTTCCGCTCCGTGCTCCCGGCCAGGCTGATGCGCGCGTCCTCGAGGCCGTCAAACACGACATTCGCAAATACTTGAAACGCGAACGGCGCAAAACGCTGCCCGAGGGGTTCACTGCGTGGGAGTTCGATTGTAAAGTCGGACCGACCGCCGAGTCTGCCACGAGCGTCGCCGCCGATGACGTTGTCGCCGCGCTCGATCCGATCGCCTCCAGCGGAGCCGATTCCGTCTACGTGGAGATTCTCGCCCGCGCTGGTCAGCGTCCTGCGCGCACTGAGACTCGACCCGAGCCGCAATAAGCGCCGAATTGATCCTCACCTGGTCGCGACCCGGTCCGCACTCAGGCGCGACTCGATCCGCACGCGGGCACGACCCGGTCAGATTTCCGCCGCGACTCGCGCGAAGGTGCGTTTCCGCCACGCCGCATCGCGCTTGCGATCGGTGACGACTTCCAGCACGCGGATCCCCTGTGCGGGCAACGCGCGCACCAGCTCCCCGAGATGCCTCTCGTCGCGAACCCGCACGTGCTCGACGCCATAGCCCGCGCATAGTTTCGAGAACTCCACCGCCTGCGGAGTCGCGAAGTAGGTCTCAAAGGGCGGCTCGAACTTGGCGACCGGCAAATGTTCAAAAATTCCGCCACCGGAGTTGTTGATCAACACGACCGTGAGTGAGCCACGGAACTGCGGACGCAGCAGAAAACCATTCGTGTCGTGCAGCAGCGCGAGATCGCCGGTGAGCAGCACCGCGGGCGTTCCGGCCGCATGCGCCAGTCCTAGCGCGCTCGAGAGCGTGCCATCGATCCCGTTGGCCCCGCGATTGAATGCCACCGCCAATGCAGGACCGCCAGCGCCGCGGAAATACTCGATGTCCCGGGTTGGCATGCTGTTCGCGATCGCGAGCGGCGTGCCCGCCGGCAGGTGTCGCGTGAGCGCAGCCACGACCTTCGGTTCCACCAGAGCAGGCTCGTTCTCCAGTGCGCGGTCGAGCGCAGTGCGCGCGCTTTTCTCCGCGGCGGCCCAGGCGCGCGCGTAAGAATCATCGCGTATCCGTTCGCCGGAGACGGCCAGCGAATCGATGGGGGCGACGATCTGCCGCGTTTTGCCGTGGAGCGCATCGCGGTTCGCCGCCTGGGCCGACACGAGCAGGATCTCCGCTCCGCTCGCCTCGAGCCAGCCGCGGAGCACCTTGCTGGTCGGCCAGCTGCCGAGGCAGAGCACGTTGCGCGGCGAGAGATCGCGCGCGCTCGCGTCGTTGCGCAGGATTGTGTCGTAGGCGGTGATCACTCCGGCCTGCGTGCGCAGCGGCGACAATCCATCGGCCAACACCGGCCAGCCGAGCGCGGCGGACAGCTCCATCACTTTCGCCACGATGCCGTCCGCATTGGCGGTCTGCGCCATCGGTCCGGCGATGATCAAGCCGCGCGCGGTGGTCGGGCGCTGCCAGAGGGTGCTGCGCGTCACCTGAACCGGCGGTTCGCCGAGG
>JAEYQF010000211.1 GCA_023410155.1 Verrucomicrobiota bacterium
GCCGTGCATCGCAAGTCCAAGGTCAACGAAGCCAACCACGACTGGGAATATCGGCTCGATCACTGGATTTTCCTCCGCCTGCCGCATCCGCTCCAAGTCGGCGCGCACTACGAGTTGCAAATCGACGCCGCCACGAAGTCCGACGCGACGCGCGCCTCGCTCCACTACGTGCTCGAGTCGAGCCCGTCCGAGGCGATTCACGTCAACTTGATCGGCTATCATCCCGCGAGCCCGGTGAAATCCGCCGATCTTTATCTCTGGCTCGGCGACGGCGGCGCGCGCGATTACAGCAGCTTCGCCGGTCGTCGCGTGTGGTTGTTCGACGTCGTGTCCGGCGAGCGTTTCAACGCGGGCGAAGTTCGCTTCTGGCAGAAATCGACGAAGAACGACGTCACTGGTCGCAACCTCATCGGCTCCGATGTGTGGACCGTCGACTTCTCCTCCATCACGCGCCCCGGCCGCTACCGTCTCGTCGTCGATGGCGTGGGCTGCAGCCCCGAGTTCGAGATCGGCGAGCGCGTGCGCTTCGAGCCGTTCCGCACGTCGCTGCGCGGCTACTACTACATGCGCATCGGCGAGCCGGTCGACGCGCAGAATCCTCCGCCGCGCCAGCCGCGCTTTATCCCCGGCGAAGATCCCGCCGGCTTCACAATCTACATCACCGATTTTCACCCCTACTCACCCGAGTGGAAAGAGATCCCCGGCGACACGTGGGACGAGCCGCACTTCAAACCCGCCCGGGATTCGATCTTCTGGAAGCGCCGTCTGCCGGGCCACCCCACCAACCCGCGCGCTCGCGGTGGTCACTCCGACGCCCTCGATTGGGACCGCCACCTCGGCCACGTTTCCAACATCTACGATCTGCTCCTCCCCTATCTGCTCACGCGCGGCGCACTCTCGGACGACAATCTCGGCATCGCCGAGAGCGGCAACGGCATCCCCGATCTGATCGACGAGGCACGCAACGAGGTCGATCTGTGGCTCAGCATTCGTGACGGCGAAGCCTACGGCCACGGCCTGACCAATCCCTCGCGCGAGCGCACCATCATGTTCCAGGCCGGCGCCACCACGATGGCCGCCTGGGCCAACGCCGCCAACTGCGCGATCCTCGCTGAATCGTTCCGCCTCGCGCAAAAACCCGACCTCATGGCGCAATATCGCGACGAAGCGATTCGCGCCTTCCGCTTCGCCTCGCGCCAGCAGAATCAGCAACTCGACGACCTTCAGGAGGTCGGCGACGCGTTCATGCGCGGCCGCGATTTCCGCGGGATGGCCGCCGCGTTTCTCTTCAACGTCACCGGCGATATCGCATGGGAGGATGCGATGGCCGCCGACTCGGTCGTGCGTGAAGGCACCGCCGAGATCGAAAAGGAGCGCACATGGGTCCACACTTGGACGGCCGCCGCCTATCTGCTCACGCCGCACGAACGTCGGTATCCACAGATCGCCGACAACCTCACCGCGTCCGTGCGCCAGCAAGCCATCGAGCGCGACGTTCGGCACATGGACACGCGCCCGTCGCGCCGCTCGACCACCAATGGTCACTGGCAGACGCCGCAAAATCTCCAGCTCGTCGCCCTCGCGCACGCGATTTCCAACGACACCGCCGAGCGCGCACGCTTCGAACGCGCGATGATCCTCGAGGCCGACTGGAGCCTGGGCCGCAATCCCTCGAACATCGTCGAGATGACTGGCCTCGGCAGCCGCCACATCGTCAACGCCTACACCTCGGGACGAAACGACGGCGTGCCCGGCGTGCATCCCGGCCACACGCCCTACAACAACCTCGATCCGTGGGGCAAAACTCCGCACGGCCACAATCCGCGCTGGTTCAGCGACCGCGGTTATCCGGATTGGGACGCCGGTGGCTGGCCGCATCAGGAAGCGCATTTCAACACCCGCTACTCCTGGGCCAACGCCGAGTTCACGCCCCGCCAGACCATGCGCGGCAAGATGGTCCTCTACGCCTACCTCGAAGCGCTCACGCGTTAAACCGCGTCGCTACGCCGCACTCGCGTATCATCAGCAACCGTCTCCGCACGCTCGGCCCAGCGTGTCCGCACTTCGTCGCGACCATGTCCAGACCGGGTCGCGACCATGTGCCGACCTTGTCCCGACCGTGTCCGCACCGTGTTCCGACCGTGTCCGCACCTTGGCACGACAGGGTGCGCACACGAGCGCGGCGAGATCCGAGCCTAGTCGCGACGCGCGACGTATCCGCCTTCTGGTGACGCCGCGTCCGCTCCGTTCCCCCACCTTGCCACACCAGCGTCACCTCCCGGACGAAACGCGCTCTCGCTCGACCACTCTCCGTTCCCCACCCAACGCACCGATCTTCACGTTGAGCGTCAGCAATCACTCAGTTCCCCAACGCCAAGGAGCCCGCTGGAACGTCCGTCGCTTTGTCACGAGTCACCCATGCCCCTTTCGGCTGCGCCCAGATCCAATCCTATCGTGTATGAGTTTGTGTTCATAAGGCGTGTCTTTGACACCCGCGCTCTCGCGCGGATGCCTCACGCCTTCTCATTCCTAC
>JAEYQF010000214.1 GCA_023410155.1 Verrucomicrobiota bacterium
CCGAGTGAACCCACCCTCGACACTGCCTAAATTACAACGTCAACTAATGGTTTACATTGTCGGTCATGTGGGTTCCGCGGCGCAACGCCCCCTGCACAGGGATTTGCTGGCGCGCACTCAGCGTCGATTCGGTGCGCACTACGGCTCGACTGAGTCTGCACTGAGGCGCGGCTCATGCCGCACCTTGGCACGACGCGGTCTGGAGTTTGGCTCGACGCAATGCGCACTGCGGCACGACTCGGTCCGAACATTGTCGCGACTCGGTCCGGACTTTGGCTCGAACCCTGTCCACGAAAAAGCCGCGGCCGGAATCGGCGCGCGGCTTTGAGAAAGTGTCGTGACCAGGGACGTTCAGGGCGTCCACACATTAGCCTGCATCACGGCGCCGACTGAAGTCGGGCTGATGCGGACGCTGTTGCCCGTCTCCGTGTCGAGGATGCACAGCACGCTCGTGCTGCGATCGCGTGCCGTGTAAACCACATGCCGCCCATCGGCTAGCCAGCACGGTTCCACGCCGTCGAACGGCGCTTTGGAGACGGCCTTGCCGCTGCGCGTGGAGAGATCCAGCACGCCGATCTGATAGCCGCCGCCGGAACGCATCGTGAAGGCGATCTTGTTGGGATTGGCCTGGCTCCAATCGGGCTCGGCACAGTAGCCGCTGATCCCGGAAGTGATGCGCGAAGGTGCGCCGCCGCTGGCGGACATCACGTAGAGTTGCGGGCCCGGCTCCATGGCAAACACGATGCGCGAGCCGTCGGGCGAGAAGCAGGGCGAGGATTTCACGGCATCGGACCGTGTGCGGCGGGTGACCTGGCGGCCCTGCGCGTTGGCGACGTAGATCTCGGGCGTGCCCTCGCCGCTCAGAACCATCGCGACCTGCTGGCCGGTGGGGCTGAAACGAGCACCACTGTTGGTGCCCTTGAAACTGACGAACGTCGTGCGCTGAAACGTGTTCAGGTCGATTTGGAAGATGTCAGGAAATCCGGATTTGAAGTAGCTCGTGTAGACCAGACGCGAGCCATCCGGCGCCCAGCGCGGCATGAGGGCGAGCGCGTTATCGCGCGTGATTTGTTTCATCTCACCGAAAAACAAATCGGAGATGTAGACCTCTTTTTTCCCGGTGCGCTCGCCGATGAACGTGAGGCGCGCGGTGAAGAAGCCTTTGAGGCCGAGACCATTGGTCTGCTCGACCGCATAATCGGCGGCGCGAAGGAGCGCGTGGCGCGGCGAGTTGCCGCTCACGGTCGTCGAAGCGACGGGGGTGCCTGCCTGACCGCGGGTGATATCCACCCGCACCTGATTACCGGCGCCGCTGAATTTGATGTCGTAGGCGAAGCCGCTCGCGGTGACGCGATAGCGCCCGTGCGCGCGAAACGCCTGCAGCGCGAGCGTGTTGAGTTCCTGCGTGTTGGCGGAAACGCGCACGGGGATGGTGTTTTTTTCCGCGGTGACGATGACGTCGCCGATGTTGCGTTGAGCGAGCAGGGGCGAACCCAGCGCGGCGAGAATGAGGAAAATCCGAAGGAGTTTTTGCATGGCAAAACGACTGGCCTATGGGTGAGAGGACCGGGGCATTTCTATTTACACCCCGACCGCGCAGAACAACTTTATTTCCCTTTCGTTTCTCAGAATTTCTCCCGTGACACCCGATCAAATCAAAGAGCATCTGAAACAGGTTAAATATCCCGGTTTTAGCCGCGATATCGTGTCGTTTGGCCTCGTGCGGTCGGCGGCCCTCGTGGAGGGCACGGCGAAAGTGGCCCTCGCGATCACCACGAGCGACCCGAAGGTGCCGCTGCAGTTGAAACGCGAAGTGGAGGCGTGCCTGCGTGTGCTCCCCGGCGTGCAGGAAGTGATCATCGACGTCGCGGTCACGGCGGCCAAGCCAAGCGCACCGGCGAGCAGCGGCGGGAATCTCGCGGGCACCGGCGGGGCTCCGAAAAAGATCAAATACGCGGTGGCGATCGCTTCGGGCAAAGGCGGCGTCGGCAAGAGCACGTTCGCCGTCAACTTGGCTTGCGCCTTGGCTCAGTTGCTCGAATCGCAGGGGCGCGCCGGCCGTGTGGGGTTGATGGATTGCGACATCTATGGACCGAGTGTGCCGTTGATGATGGGCATCACAGGCCGTCCTCAAGTGGAGGGCGACGGCCCCGAGGCGATGTTGATTCCGATGGAGCGCCACGGAGTGAAAGTGATGAGCATGGGCTTCCTCGTGGACGACAATACTCCGGTCGTCTGGCGCGGGCCGATGATCATGAAGACCGTGCAGCAGTTCGTGCAGAACGTGAAATGGGACGAACTCGACGTGCTGCTCATCGACCTTCCGCCCGGCACGGGCGACGCGCAGCTCTCGCTCGTGCAAACGATCCCGCTCGATGGCGCCGTGATCGTGACCACACCGCAACCGGCCGCCACGAATGTCGCGCGCAAAGGCGGATTGATGTTTCAGAAGGTCAACGTGCCACTGCTCGGCGTCGCGGAAAACATGAGCTACTTCATCGACCCGGCCGGGCAACGCCACGAGCTATTCGGCAGCGGCGGCGGCCTCGTCACCGCGGAAAAACTCGGCACGGTGTTGCTTGGTCAGGTGCCTCTGCACGCTTCCGTGCGCGAAGGCGGCGACACCGGCACACCGATCGTGGTGAATGAGCCGAAGGGAACCGCGTCGGAGGTCTTCCGCCATATCGCCGATTCTCTGCTCGCGCAACTGGCACGGCCGGCGAGCCCGCGAACATAGCAATCGGGGAAACGCACGGCATTGACAGCGGGGGAATGCTCGCTCTCATGTTCGACCGCGCCGAGACCTGCCGAATGACTTCATCCGCACCAGAGCCCGCGACCAGCCGAGATTTCGTCAAGCAATCCAGCCTCTATCAGGAGTTCTTGGCGGAGCGGGAAGAGATTCTGAAGCACAAGTGGATTGAGTCCGAGCGGCTCGGCTACGACATCGGGTTCGAGCGAGCCCTGCTCGACTGGATCCGCAAACACCGTGAAGGCTGGCGCGCCGCACGCCGACAGCAGCAGGGCCCCTCCTCCACCGCGGGAACTTCGGCTAGCCCGTTTCCGCCGTCGACCCCGGAGAAGAAGTAGCGCCACGAACGCCAAACTCTGGCGTTAGCAAACCAAAAAGCCGGGCATCAAGCCCGGCTTTGCTTTTTGGGGCGGGTGACGCCCCGCGGTCCGCAACTTACTTGATCTCTTTGTGAAGCGTGTGGCGCTTCAGGTGCGGGTTGTATTTCTTCTTCTCAATGCGCTCCGTGACAGTCTTCTTGTTGCGGAACGTGAGATAGCGGGAGGCGGGTTTGCCCTCTTTGCGGGCTTCGGTGCACTCCAAGGTGACGAGTTCTTGCATGGTGGTAAAAGGATTGAAGGGTCAGAGCAAAGGCCCGGATGCCGGCGGTGCAACCCCAAAGTGTCCCGGCCCAGGCACGCTTCAGCGGCGTTTCTCCGTCAGCGGCAGCATGACTCCCCGCCGAAAGAGGGTCACCTGACCCGTGCTCGAGGATACCACGATCGAGATGCAGTGGGCGGCCACGCTGATGGCGGCCGCGGCCGCATGTCGGCTCCCTAGCCCGCTCGGCAGCACGTGATCGCTGTCCGTCGCCTGGATGAGGCTGCCGGCCGACTCCACCACTCCGTCGCCGCGGATGATGAATGCGCCATCGATCGACGAAAACTCCTTCACCGTCTCATCCATGAAAGGATTCAGAATGTTCCGATCCTCCTCCTTGTATCCAAAGAATGGATTCAAGACGAGCGGCTTGGTGAGGGTCGCCACACGTTCGTTGTCGCCGACCACGAAGAGACAGCCAACCGGGCGGCCCTCGCGGCCCTCCACCGACAATTCCGTCGCCACCGCGATCACGCGCTCGAGCACCTCGGGTTTCACGTCCTCAGGCAGGAGGTCGTTCTGACCGGTCAGAAGGGTCTGAAACTCTCGCTCGATGTCGACGACGGTGAGGGTGTCCACCTGGTTCGAGCCCGTCATACCACCGATGCAACAGACCCGATCGTGAAACGAGATGACGCCGCGGGTCAGCGCGACCAGGATCGCGCTGCGCAGTTGTGCCATGCGCTGGGTGGAAAACGAGCGCACCTGGATGGTCTCGGCGAACTGCTTCGCGTCCTCACTGGGCTCGATGGGATTCCGGGTGACGAGAATCGTCTTCAGCCTGCTGTTCAGCGCACCGGGCTCGATGCCGCCGATGAACGTGTCGCCAAACACCATGACCGCCCGGCACCCAGCGCCCTTGGCGACGCGCTCGGCCTCGCGAAACATGAGGCGATTCACGCGGTTCTGCTGCGCATGAACCGGGCGCACGCCTCCCAAGCCGCCGAGCAGTTGCTCGTGCAAGGCATCGAGATCCGCCGCGGTGACCAGGCCACGGACCAGCTCTGGCTCCTCGACCTGGCGGGCGATCGAGGCCAGCACCTGCAGGTAGTCGCGGGCATTTTCACCCGCGATCAGCATGAAGATCAGGTGAACGCGTTCCTCAGCGAGCGCACCGTCGTGCCGAATGCCGGCCCGGCTGCGGCCGATGGCAAGGATGTAGCGGCGCGACATTTTCACGCGCACGTGCGGCAGCGCCACGCCCTGTCCGAGATACGTGGTCATCGTGCTCTCGCGGGCCAGCAGGCCTTTCAGCAGCGCGTCCGCCTTCAGATCCGGGAACTTCTCGACGCAAACGGCGAGCAACTCGCGCAGCGCCCCTTCGAGATCTGTGCTGTGCAGATCGACGATACGGTTGCGGGCGATGATTTTGTCCAGCCGCATGGGTCAGGGCAGGATCCGCTGCGTCAGCCGAGGACGGAGAAAACAGAACGAGCGGGAGACACGAACCGGAAGAAGCTGTGACGAGCCACGCCGCACTTTATTTTTCCCACTCCAACGCGCCTTTCTTGAGTTCGTAGAGCAATCCGAGAACCAGCACGCCGATGAAAAAGAAGATCGGTCCGACGATGGAGATGTTGTTCGCGAGGAACTCCCGATAGATGAACGTCCACGGGATGAGGATTACGATCTCAAGGTCGAACAGCATGAACAGGAGCGCGGTCAGGTAGAACTTCACGCCAAACCGCATGTGAACCTTGCCCTCCGGCGCGACGCCGCACTCGTAGGCGGAATCCTTGATCTTGGAGCCCTTCGCCCGCTGTCCGAAGAAGTGACTGGCTCCAATGACGACACCGGTTATCCCGGCGGCGAGCAGCACTTGGATCAGAAAGGGGAAATACGCGGCGGACGTCATGACAGGGGAGAATTGGCCCCAGGTCTGCGGAGCTGACAAGAGGGAAAATCAATCTGTATCTGCCCAAAGATCACCGCACATCGACGATCTGAGCAGACTTGATATCGGTGGAGCCGACGCCGAGCGTCTCGGCGAATTCAAGAGTGCGGATTTCCTCCGAAATCGGAGCAAAACCCGTCTGCTTGCGCAGGCGATCGATGCGGTCGCGCATCAAGGCGTCCATCATCACCGGATCAGTGCTCAGCCACAGAAGGGGTTCGGAGCGTGTGTAGAGCGAATTGAAGAAAGGTCCGCCGATAAACTGGAAGTGCTGCAAACTCGCGATGGTGAACACCCAGGTCTCGCGCAGTTCCGGGATCGCGCTCATTTCCGCCACTGCGGCCGGTGCATTCGCGGGAGAGCGGAAGAAGCGCGCCGTGTTGGACGCGTTCCACAAAGTGGCGTTTACCAGCGCGCCGTTGATCCCCAGCATCGGATGATCGGTATAGACGGGAAGATTGATCCAGAAGTCCGCATCGAGAAACAGCGGGGTCGCGAGGAAGCTCTTACGGTCTTCATCCCTCGTGGAGGTGCTCGAGTAATCTTTTACCTGCTGCTCGGCAAAGATCGGATCGAACCGCTGCGGCAGCGGAGAATCATAAAACCAGACCGGATCGTAATAGCGGCCGGATTCGAGCACGTAGATCTTGTGCCCCTTGAATGGACTTTCACCCGTCACCAGCGAAGGGAGATAGCCCGTCATGCGCAGCCGGAGTTGATTGAGGCCGACCAGGAAGATATCCTCTTCATCAAAGCCGCGGCGCTTGAGCGCAGCGATCACGCCCTTCACCAGCGGGATCGGCGTAGCCAGACCAGGTCCCGAGTCGCTGTAGATCTTGAGTCCTACCTTGCCCTTCGGCCCGGGTGCGAGTTTGCGGCCCGAGGCCTCCTCGAACTGCTCGACCAGCGCCTCGACTTCGCGCGCGTAGGTCTGTTCGTCAAACGCGGGCAATCGGGCTTGATAAACGGGCGCGGTCTTCGCGTCCATCGCACGCAACGTGGCCAAACCCGACGGAGCCAGGGCACAAAACAAGGCAGCAATGAGTCGGAGCATGGAGGAGCGCATCGTGGGTGTGAGTAGCCTGGTCGGCGGCAATGTTTCGTGCGAGGGGCGCGAAACTTGACAGCCCCCGGCGCGGGTTGAAAGTGCATTCTTCGCCGCCTTCCTCCAGCGCTGCTGTTCATGCCCGCCATCAAGCCCACCTGCGTCCGCGATCTCAAATTGCGGGTCAATCTCGCTGATGTGGTCTCGCGCGTGGTCTCGTTGAAAAAGGCCGGCGGGACGCGGTTCAAGGGCCTGTGTCCGTTCCACAACGAGAAGACACCGTCGTTTCATCTCGATGCGGACAAAGGGTTCTACAAGTGCTTCGGCTGCGGAAAAGCCGGCGACGTCATCAGCTTCGTCCGGGAGACCGAACAGTTGACGTTTACGGAAGCCGTCGAAGCGCTCGGCAAGCGTTTCGGCATCGTGATCGAGTATGAGGAAGGCAGCGGGCCCAGCCGGGAGGAACGTTCGCTGCGCCAGGAGATCTTCGATCTGCATGAGGTCGCGACAGAGCATTTTCATCAGGCGTTCAAGACGACGGACGCGACCGGCGATTTCATGCGACGCTACTGGACCGACCAGCGGCGGTTCGCACCCGAACTTGCGGAAGAGTTCAAGATTGGCGCCGTCGACGGCATCGGCAGTGGGCTGAGCGCAGCTCTCCTTAAGCGCCGTTACTCCGAGGAGGCGCTGCGCCGATGCGGACTGTTCTTCATCCACGAGGACGCGCCGATCACGCTGGGCGCGCTGCGCCCGCGGTTTCGCGGACGCCTGATGATTCCGATCCGCGACCACCAAGGCCGCGTGGTGGCGTTTACCGCGCGACAGACGGATCTCACTCCGCCAGACGACCCGGCGCGCGAGGCGAAATACGTCAACTCGCCTGAGACGCCAATCTTCATCAAAGGGAATTTGCTCTTTAACCTGGACCGCGCCCGTAGCGCGGTCGGCGAAGGTCACCCGTTCGTGCTCGTCGAAGGCCAGCTCGATGCGATGCGCTGCTGGTCGGTTGGATTGAAGACTGCTGTCGCGCCTCAGGGCACCTCGATCACGGAGAGCCAGCTCGTGCTCCTGCGGCGATATCACTCCCAGATCGAGTGCTTCTTCGACAGCGATAGTGCCGGCCAAAAGGCCGCGCTCCGCTTCCTCCCGATGGCACTCAAAGCGGAACTCGAGGTGCGCTTTCTCACGCTGGCGGGAGCCGCCAAACTGGATCCTGATCTGCTCTTCTTGGAGCATGGCTTGAGCGCCTATGACGACGTGCGTCGTTCCGCGCGGAGCGCGATGGCGTTCGCCTGCCGTGCGGTCCTCCCCGAAGGCGGTGGCGCCAGCGCCGAGCAAAAAGCGCGCGCCGCCCAGGCGCTGTTCGAGCTGGTGGCAGCGGCACCCGGAGAGATCGCGCGGTCCGAGTTCCTCAACGAAGCAGCCGGGCACCTGCGCATCGGAGCCGCCGCCCTGCACAAGGACTTCCAGAGTTTCCTTGGTCGCCAAGGGCGTCCTGGCGCGAGAAGCGCGGGGGCCGATGAACAAGGTCCGCCGGGAGCCCCTGCCGCTCGCGGGGCCTCCCCTTTGCCTACGGCGGAGCGCGACTTGCTGTTCCTTTGTTTGCACTTCGACTGGCTGGGCAAACCGTTGAGCGCCGCACTCCCGCACGACTGGATCGACACACGACACACGGCCGGGGCGCTACTTAACCGCTTTCTTGCCGAGTTCGAGCACGACACTTGGCCGGGCCGCGATCACCTCGATACATTGATCGAAAACGATGAGGAGCGGGCTTTGCTCGCGTCGCTGCTCTTTGAAACACCTGTAGATGGCGGCACCTACAAAGACTTCGGGGACCCGAAGCGAAAGGCCGAACAAGCATTGAACGAGCTGCGCACCCGGGCGTTCGAGCCGTGCTTGCGGGAAATAGAACTTGCTTTAGCCAATAGCCACACGGACAGTAACAGTGACCCAAATTCACTCTTAAAACGACGCTCCGAGATCCAACGCCAGCTCCGCCAACCGCTCGGTTTATCCGTAGCGGTTTAGTTTATTTCTAGAGAAGAACACTTCACATGTCGCGCAAAGCCAAGTCCTCCTCTGAAGGCCACTCCGAGGCCGTCGAGGCCGCCCTCGCCAAGACCAACGCCTCCAACGACCCCGCCGCCGGCGCGGACATCCCGGCTGGGGGAATCAACGAAAAGATCCGCCAGCTCATCCGCCTCTCGAAGGAGCAAGGCTACCTGACCTTCGATGACATCAACGAGGCGTTGCCCGAGTCGGTCGAAAACCAGGAGGAGATCGATAATGTCCTCTCGATCCTCCAAAACCTGGAAATCGAGATTCTCGAGCCTGATCAGGTCGACGACTACAAGCAGCGGCAGGAGGAGGCGGAGGAGGAAGAGTCACGCTCTTCGCAGCACGACATCCTCGACGATCCCGTCCGCATGTATCTCAAGCAGATGGGCCAGGTCCCGCTGCTGACCCGCGAGCAGGAAGTCGAAATCTCCAAGCGGATTGAAAACGCAGAGCTGAAAGCGCAGGAAGCGCTTTTTCAGGCGAGCATCGTCGGCGGTTACATCGTCTCGCTCGGCCAGAAATTGATCGACCGTCAGGAGCGTTTCGATCGCGTCGTCATCGACAAGAAGATCGACAGCCGAGAGGCGTATTTCAAAGGCCTCGAAAAGCTGGTCCAAACCACGCTAAAGGCCGAGGAGTCAGTCGCCGAATCGTGGGAAGAGTATCTCAAGGCCCGTTCCGAAGCCGACCGCAAGAAGGTCCTGGCCAAGCACAAGAAGCGGGAAAGCCTCCTGCGGGCTAATTTCGGAAAGTTCTTCTTCAAGCTGAAGGTTTATGAGGAATACCTCGAGTTGATCCGCCCCGTGTTGGAGGAG
>JAEYQF010000231.1 GCA_023410155.1 Verrucomicrobiota bacterium
GTGTAAAACAAAGTCGCGCCGGAACTGGGCGCGACTCGGGATGAACCTTGGCTCGACTCGGGACGGACTTTGGCGCGACCCGGTCCGCTCTCACGCGCGAGTCGGGACGGACTTAGGTCCGGGTCGGTGCGCACTCAGGCGCGTGCCGGATCACTTCTTGGCGTCGGTCGTCTTGACGTCCTCGAGCCAGAAATCGTCTTCACGGACGATCACCGTGGCGGTGATGTTCTGGCCTTGTTTGACCTTTTTGAACACGGGGTCCTCGGCGCGGAAGGCCATGGTCATGGCTTTCATCAGGCCTGGGATTTCCTCGTGCTTGATGAGCAACGTGCCCTTGTCGGCGTAGACGGCCGTGATGACGCCCTTGAGCGGGAAGCGTTGCTCCTGCTTGGCCGCGGCGACCGGCGTGGGCCGCGGGGCGGCGCCGAGATTCTGCGTGGCGGCGATGGCCGGCGAGCCGGCTGCGAGCGCGAGGAGAAGTTTGAGGAAAGTCTTCATGGTGGACGGGGAGAGTGAAACCGAATGGCGGCGGGTTGCAATGACGCGCTAACTTTGCCGCGCGCGAAGGACCTCCAGTTGCACGGCGTGAAGCGAGGCGAAGATATCGCGGAGAAATGCGACCAGCGAGGCGACGAGGAAAAGTATGCTGGTGATGAACACGATCACGAGGCCGAGGCCGGGTTCGCGTTCGAAAAACGCCGTGGCGAAGAGGCCGAGGATCAGCACGCAGGACGTGAGCATGCTGCAACCGGCAAACGTCACCGCGAGGCGGATGTAGTGCGCGCGGCGCCACATGATGTCGAGTTGGTTGCCGAGGTGTTGGCGGTCTGGGCCGGCAGCCGCCGCGCGGGCCTGGCCGGCGAGCGCGCGGGTGCGATCGACGATGCGGCCCATGCGGTTGGTGAGCGTGATCGTAAGCGCGCCGACACCGGAAATAAGAATGACCGGCGAGATCGAGAGCTGAATGATCGAGGTGAGCGAGTCGGGCGTCAGCGGGTCCATTGGCAAGGAGCGCACACGGTGAGTGAGCCGAGTGCGCGTGAGCGGTTGTTACTCGGCGGGTTTGAGATCGACGAGCCAGAAGTCGCCGTCGCGTTGTTCGAGTTGTGCGGTGATGGCCTGGTTTTTCCGTGCCTGGGCGAGTGTGGCCGCATCGACTTTGAGGAGCATCGTCATGGCTTTCATGACGCCGGGGATCTCCTCGTGTTTGACGAGCAGAGCCGACTGGTCGGGGCGCACGTCGACGATCACGCCTTTGAGCGGATGCCGGACGGGTGTGGCGGGGGAGTCGTCTTCGACGTGGCAACAACAGACGGCTTTACCTTCGCAGCAGGAGCAGCCGCAGTTTTGCGAGTCGGCGCCGTGCGTGGGCGAGAGTAGAGCGAAGGCCACGAGGAGGGCGAGGAAGAGCGATTTCATCGGTGGAGCGAGCAGAGGCAGTTACCAGCGGAAGTCGATGCCGGCAAATAGGCCGCGACCCTCGCCGGGGAGGAATTGAGGCTGGTCGGAGCCGGCCGCGTTTTCAATCACGCCTGTGGTGGCGGCGTAGCGGTGATTGGCGAGATTGCGGATCTCGACGAACCACGAGAGCCCGGCGAGCTGGCGCCGGCCAAGCCGGAGGCCGACGAGCGTGTGGGCCTCGGCGGCGTAAGTGTTGCGAAAGTCGATGAACGTCCTCTCCGGCGAGAACTCGAACGTGGGGCCGGCATACCAACCGGTGACGGTTTCCCAGGTGAGTTCACCGCGGACGAGCTGCGGCGGCAGACCGGGAAGGATGTTGCGACCGTAGAGCGGATCGTCGTCGAATCTGAAGTCGCCCCAAGTCCACGCGGTGCGGAGAACGAGACGATGCGCGGGAGGCTGCGGCGGTTGCCACGACTGGCCGAGGAGATCGAGCTCGAGGCCGAGCTCGACACCTTGGTGGAGCGTGCGGTCGGCGTTAACCGTCGCGGCGGGCGTGGCGGGATTGTCGTCGTGATCGAGACTGAGAAGCTCGTCGCGCAGCGCGGAATGATAGAGTGAAACATCCCAGCGGAGCGCGCCGTGCGTGCCGCGCGATCCGAGTTCGATTGTGCGAGCGCGTTGGGCGTGACGTGGTGTGACGAGCGTAAGCGATTCGCTGAACGACGGAGGCTCGAAGCTGTCGGCGGCGGCGGCGTAGAACTGCACGTCGCGGGTCTCCCAGCGGAGCGCGACGCGCGGGAGCACGCGGTTGTATTCAAAATCATAGGACGGCGTCGCGCCGAGGAACTGCTCGTTCTCACGACGGCTGGTGGCGGCGGCGGCGCCCAGGACGAGCGTCACGCCGGAGCCGAGTAGGATCTGGTCTTCGAAAAACGCTTCCACTTGGGCGGCGTGTTGCTCCGCGGCGCTCATGAGCGTGCCGCGCTGGCCCGCGACGTTGGTGAAGTTCGCCGTGTCGGGGGCACTGTGGTGAAACTGGAGGCCGGCGTGAAAGCGATGCGTGCGGCCGGCGAGCTCGGCGTGATGAAGCACGCTCGAGCCGAGCACAAGGTCGTTGGAGAGCTGGTCGATGACCTGGAAGATCGGGTGATCGAGATCCTTGTAGGACCACGCCGCGACGAAGTCCCAGCGGCTGTCGCCGATCACCCCTACCGTGCGCGAAGAGAGGCGGAGCAAGTCGAAGTCGCGACGCTGATCGAGCGCGATGTTTGCAGGAGCCGCCCGGCGGGAATCGGATCCGAGCTGTGCCTTGGTCAAGTTGCCCGGGAGCTCGGACTCGGTCTGAACGGCGGTGATGTAGAAGCGTGTCTCGAGCGAGTCGCTCCAGCGAAGCCCGACGTTGGCAAACGCGCGGCGGTTGAGCTGCCGCGCGTGATCGCGAAAGCCATCCTGACCCTGCGCCGTGAACGTGGCGAAGGCATCAAGCGAGCCCTGCGCTTTTCCGCCGGAGATGCCGACGCGCCAGTAGTTCCACGCGCCCGCTTCGACGCGCACGGCGAACGGTGCGGCATCGCGACCGTTGCGCGTGATGTAGTCGATGGCACCGCCGAGGGTGGTGGCTCCGTGCCCCGTGGCCGCGGCGCCCCGAGAGATGGAAATGTGCGCAGTGCTGAGAGGCTCAAGCGCCTGCATGTCGAAGCTGCCATCGGCGAGGTTGAGCGGCACGCCATCCTGGAGCAGGCGAAGGCCGCGGCCATGGAATGTGCGTTGCAGACCCGAGCCGCGAATCGAGAGCCGAGCTTCGTCCGACCCGAAGCGCGATTGCGCGATCAGGCCGGGCGAGAGGGCAAACGTGTCCTCGACGGTCGACGCGCGGCCGCGGAGATAACGATCGGCGGAGAAAACCTCGGCACCGCCGGGGGCGATGGCGAGTTGCTGTTGCAGCTCCATCAACGAAGGCATGGTGAGCGGCGCGGTGCGCTGCTCGGAGACGTGGAGACGGTCGAGCATCAGAGCGGAATCCGTAGCCGGATCTGCGCGGGAGAGGGCCGCGAGCGCGGCGAACAAGCTGAGAGATGAAAGAGAGCGAAAGGTATGAGGCATGTGGAACCCCGGCTTTGCCGCGCATCATGGCGGCGGTGTGGGGCGCGCCCGGGTCGCGCGCGGATGGTTCGCGGCGAATGCGTCGCCGCTGAGTGACGTTGCTC
>JAEYQF010000260.1 GCA_023410155.1 Verrucomicrobiota bacterium
GAGCAACCGGTCGTGCACTGGACTCCGTCCATCGCCATCTCGGGCCTGTCTTTCTACACGGGCGACCTGTTCCCGCAGTGGAAGAACCACCTCTTCGTCGCCTCGCTGGCCGCCGAGGAACTGCGCCGCGTCGAGTTGCGCGACGGCCGCTACGTGAAGCAGGAAGTGCTCTTCAAGGGCCTCGGCCGTATCCGAAATGTGGTGACGGGCTCCGACGGTGCGCTCTACGTGCTCCTCCCCACCCGCATCGCTCGCCTCGCTCCCGCCGAGTAACCAATCCGCGAACCCTCCGATCAGGTGGAGCCCGACGTCCCCCGTCGGGCTCTTCTTGTTTCCGCCACCATCCCCAACTTCGTCCCGAGTCGCGCCACGGTCCGTCCCGGGTCGGAACCCGATCCGGCCCGGGTCGAGCCCACCTCCATCCCGAGTCGCGTCCCGGTGCGGACTCAGTCGGGACATGAGTTGCACTTGCGCGAGTGTGCCGGCGCGTTCCACTGAGTGCATGCCCGCGGAATCTTCCGACCGTTCTCCGCGCCGTGTGCTCGTGTCCGACTTCGACGGCACGATGACGCGGCAGGATTTCTATCACCTCGTGCGCGAGCGCTGGCCGGTGCCGCCGGACGACGATCCGTGGGATTGGTATGTCGCCGGACGTTGCACGCACTTCGAGGCGCTGGCCGCGATTTTCGCGCGTATCCGCACGGATGAGACCACGCTCCTGCAGTTGCTCGACCAGATGGAGCTCGACCCTGCGCTTCCCTCCGCCGTGCAGCGCCTGCAAGCCGCGGGCTGGGAGATCGTCGTGGCCTCGGCCGGTTGTGAGTGGTATCTGCTGCGGCTGCTCGAGCGCGCGGGCGTGTCGATCGCCGTGCACGCGAACCCCGGCGAGTTTTCCTCCGACGCGGGGCTGAAGCTCACGCTGCCCGAAAACTCGCGATTCTTCGATCGCAACACCGGCATCGACAAGGTCGCGATCGTGCGCGACGCGCTTTCCCGCACGACCGAGGTCGCGTTCGCCGGCGATGGCCGGCCCGATCTACCCGCGGCGTTGCTCGTGCCCGGCGCGCGACGTTTCGCCCGCGGTTGGCTGGCCGGCGAACTATCGGCGCGCGGCGAGGCGTATCATCCACTCACGGATTGGACCGCGCTCGCCGACACGCTACTGGAAAAGGCTCCCGCATGAACGCCACGTTGAAGCAAGTCGCCCTGCCCGTCCTCGTTCGCGTGAAACCTGGCGCGCTCGATCGCGTCGGCATCTACGCCCAGCGCCATGGCTTTCGCCGCGTCGTCGTGCTGCACCCGCCGGATCTGCCGGCGCCGTTGCTCACCCGGCTCGACACCGCGCTCGCGGGTTCCTCGATCGAGGTGAAGCAGAAGCTTGGCGTCGAACAGGCGAGCTTCGAGCAAGCCCAGGCGATTTTCCGGAAACTGCCGGGCGCGGTCGATGCGATCGTTGGCCTCGGCGGCGGCAAGACCCTCGATGTCGCGAAATACGTGTCGTTTCTCGGCCGGCTCCCCTACCTCGCCGTGCCGACTTCGCTGTCGAACGACGGTTTTTGCAGCCCGCAGTCGAGTCTCACGATCGACGGCAAACGTCGCTCGCTGCCGGCGGCGATTCCCTTCGGCATCGTCCTCGACACAGCGGTGTGCCTCGCCGCACCGGAAATTCTGTGGATGTCAGGGGTCGGCGATCTCTCGGCCAAGTTCACCGCGGTCATCGACTGGAAGCTGGCCTTTCATGCCCGCGGGACGCCGGTCGACGATTTTGCGGCGCTGCTTTCGGATTCGACCGTGTTTCAATTTATCGCCCGTCCGGCCCGCGACACCGAGGGCGTGAAGCTGCTCGGCACCGCCCTCATGCTCAACGGAGTGGCCATGGCGATCTGCGGCTCGTCGCGACCGGCCAGCGGGAGCGAGCACCTGATCTCGCACGCGCTCGATGCGATCAGCCAGCGTCCGCGGCTGCACGGGCTGCAGGTCGGCGTCGCCAGCTACCTCGTGAGCCGCCTGCAGAATCGCAACTCCGGCGAGATCGCGCGGCTTTTCGAGGCGACAGGATTCTGGCGCACGGTCGCGGCCGATCCGTTTTCACGCGCCGAGTGGCTCGAAGCCGTGCGCGTGGCGCCGACGATCAAGGAGGATTTCTACACGATCCTCTCCGCGCGCGATTGCGTCACCGAAGTCGCGGAAATGCTGCGCTCGGACATCCTTTTGCGCGGGTGTTTCATCGAATGACCGAGCAGCCGCACCCGTCGTTCAACCGTCACTCATCGCAACTTCACCGCACCTCATCCGTCGGATCTCCCCACCCACCCCTTCGCTCCCATGAAATTTCGCACCTTTGGCAAGAACGCGTTCAACTGTTCGGAGATCGGCTTCGGCGCCTGGGCGATCGGCGGCTCCTGGGGCAAGCAGGCCGATGCCGATTCGCTGGCCGCGCTGAATCGCGCGCTCGATCTCGGCGTCAACTTCATCGACACCGCCGCCGGTTACGGCGAGGGCCGCAGCGAGCGGCTGATCGGCCAGGTGCTCCGCGAACGCGCTCAGGCGGGTCGCAGCGAGCGCGTGTTCGTGGCGACGAAAACGCCGCCTGCTCCCGGCAATTGGCCGCCTTCGCCCTACGATGTCGCGGAGGAGCGCTACTCGGAGGCATATCTTCGCAACGACATCGCCGAACGCTGCGCGAATCTCGGCACCGACAAACTCGATCTTTTGCAACTTCACACGTGGACCCGCGCGTGGAATCGCAACCCGACGCCGTTCAAAATTCTCCGCCAATTGCAGAGCGAGGGCAAACTCGGGCTGATCGGCATCTCCACGCCGGAGCACGACCAGAACAGCGTGATTGATCTCATGCGCGGCGGCTGGGTCGACAGCGTGCAGGTGATCTACAACATCTTCGAACAGGAGCCCGCGGCCGAGTTGCTCGACGTGGCGAAGGAGTGCGGCGTCGGCATCATCGTGCGCGTGGCATTCGACGAAGGCGTGCTCACGGGCAAGTTCACCAAGGACACGAAGTTTGCGGCCGACGATTTTCGCGCAGGCTACTTCGCCGGCGACCGGCTGCCGCGCGCCGTCACTCGCGCCGAAGCCGTGCGCAAGGAGCTCGATGGCTCCGGTTACACGATGGCGCAGGCCGCGTTGAAGTTCGTGCTCGCGCACCCGGCGGTGTCCACCGTGATCCCCGGCATCCGCAACGTCGCGCAAGCGGAGGCCAACTGCAGCGTCAGCGACCTGCCCGACATGCAGCCGGAGCTGCTCAAGCGCCTGCAGAAACACAATTGGCGCCGCGCGTTCTGGTATAACGGCAAGTAGACGTCATTGCGCCCGCCGGCCTTCGCAGACGACGGCGCGGCCGAACGGCGAAGGCGCAGTCGACCTCGATCACGCGCTCAGGCAGCCGCTTCGGCCGCCTGAGATTGCTGCCCTGCGGCAACTCGGGAGATATCGGACCCCCGAGTCGCGATCACCCCGAGCAGCGGGCGGGTCTCACCCCGCGATCACCGGCGAGGCCAGGCGCGGCTGCTTCAAGTTGCCCTTGCCGCGCTTCGGCGCAGAACCAGCGAAGAATTGGCCTGAATCGCCCGTGCCGTTGGAGCCTTTCGCCGGGCGCGCGTTGGTCCGCTTGACCAGGCTCACCAGATGCGAGACCGAATCCTTCAAGGCGTTGGCCTGCGCGTTGAGCTCCTGCGCGGCGGAGGCGGTCTCCTCAGCGTGGCTTGCATTGGCTTGCGTGACCTTGTCCATCTGCGCGACGGCGAGGTTGACCTGCTCCACCCCTTGGCGCTGTTCGTGGGAAGCCGTCGCGATCTCTGCGACGATCGAGTCCACGCGACGCGCCTTCTGCGCAATCGCGTCGAGGGAGACCGCGACCTTGTCGGAGATGCTCACGCCGTGAACGCTCTTCGAGATCGCTTCCTCGATCTTGTTGGCCGTTTCCTTGGCCGAGTTCGCGGAGCGCTGCGCGAGGCTGCGCACCTCCTCGGCGACAACTGCGAAGCCCGCTCCGGCTTCGCCCGCGCGTGCGGCTTCGACTGCGGCGTTGAGCGCGAGGATGTTCGTCTGGAAGGCGATCTCATCGATGCTCTTGATGATCTTCGCCACCTCGTCGGATGACGACTTGATCGCGTCCATCGCGGCCTTCATCTGCTGCATGTCGGCGATGCCGGCGTCGGCCGAGGCGCGCGTTTCAGAAGCGGTTTCCGTGGCTTGGCGAACACTGTCGGAATTGCGCTTCGACATGCCCGCCATCTCCTCCAGCGAGGCACTCGTTTCCTCGAGACTCGCGGCCTGCTCGCTCGAGCCTTCGGCGAGGGACTGGCTGGCCCCGGAGACCTGGCTCGCCGCGGCGCTGACCTGCTCGGCGTTTTGGTCGAGCTGGCTGGCGATCTGGTCGATCGCGCGAATCAAGCCGCGCACCACCCAGAACAAGAGCCCGAGTCCGAGTGCGATCGCGACCGGCAGGCCGATGACGACGGACTTTCGCGAGGCCGCGCTGGCGGCGGCAAACTCTTCATTACGCAACGCGAGCAACTCATCTTCGGCGCGGACGATTTCCGCGATGGCCGCGCGCATCGCGTCCATCTGGGCTTTGCCCTTGGCCAGGTTGAAAGTGGTGACGAACGCGGCCGTCTTCGCGGGATCGTCGCCAGCCGCGCGACGCTCCGCGATGGTGGGATCGACATCCGTCTGCAGCCACGCGAGACCAGCCGCCTCGAGTTTTTTCAAGCGTCCGACCTGGGTCGGATTATCCTTCACCAACTCGCTGGCGATTCCGATAAACCGCTGGAAATCCCGGCGGCCCTGCTCGAGCGGCTCGAGAAAACGCGCATCTGCGCCGACGGAAAATCCGCGCGCCCCGGTCTCCATGTTCACCAGGGAAAGCAGAACCTTTTCCATGGTGCTTTTCACCTCGACGGTGTGCGCCACCCACTGCTGCGTGCGCAGGAACGTATTGTTGCTCACATACACGACGACGCCAACGACGGCGACGAGCAGGTAAGACAAACATGCGGCGAAGCTGATCTTCTGGCCGATGGTGAAATTTTTCATGCGCAGATGTCATCGGTCTGCGCGCAGGAAAGTTGAGCCGCCGGGAGACCACCCGCCTAGATTCCATTCGCTTGCGATCGCGGCCGCGAAGCACCGCCTCGGCTCATCGCAGCCAATCCGAACGCTTTAACCCAGGTCGGGCGGAAACGGCGTGATCCGCCATGCGGCTCGACCCGAGCTCATCGGCGCCCCGGATCGGGACACATTCCGCCTTGGCCCGCGACTCGGCCCGCGCACGCTCGAGCCATGCTCCTGCTGCTTTGGTTCGCACCGGTCTTCCTCGTGTTCGAGGTGGTGCAGCTTGTCGTCGGCGAGCGGTATCTCGGTATCAAACAGATCGCTCGCAATGGCGATCCGCGCGAGCTGGGGATCAACGAGTTCGCCGCGTTTGCCTGGACCGCGTCGATCTTCGCCTACTGGCTGTGGATGCTCGTGCTCATCGCCTCACCGTTTTCGCGACTGCATGCCATCGGCCTGCTGGTCGTGTCCGGGGTCGGTTTCTTCCTGCGGCGCAACACGTCGCTGAAGTGGACGCTCGTCATCCTCACGTTTGAGGGCGCGGTGCGGGTGGGCCTGCTCGTATCCGTTATTGCGATACTGTGGCGGCGCTGGTGAGCGCCCGCGTGTGGGTCACTTGGCGATGCGTCGGCTGAGCGCTTTCGACACAGGTGGCGCAAACGACTCGGTGAAGAACTCCTGCCCGGCCGCGATCAACTTCGCGTATTGGCCGTAGTCGCCCGCCCACGAGTTCGGCACGCAGACCCGCTTGATCACGCCTTTGCCCAGTTTGTTGGGCGCGTCACGATCAGGAGCGAGTTCCATAGAGAACTTCGGATCGTGCGTGTGCACCACGTAGTGCCGCGATCCGTCGGGTCTCTCGCGCTCGATCCGCAGGAAATGGGCGAAGCTCATCGGCCGCCAGTCACGCATGAGCGCCCGAGAAACGCAAACCTCGCGGACCACTCAGAGGTTGAAAACCCCGGCACGGCGGAGCACAACGTCCCCGCCGTGACCGCGTGTCGCGGCACGCTCCGTCCCAGCCCCCAACGCCGCGCTCCATGAGCCTCCCCGATCAGACGCCGAAGCTGCCGAAGTATCCCTTCCTGTTGGCCGACGCCGGCTTGCTTGGCGCCGCCGTATTTATCGCGACGCGCTCGCCGGGCCCGCTCGGCACCGAAGCAACCCTCGCGATCGTTGCGTGCGTCGCCGTGGGCGGGCTGCTGGCCGCCGTGCCGTTCCTCGCCGACTACGCCCGCAAACAGGACGAGGCGCTCGACGAGCGGCAGCGGGGTCTCGACGCCCTCTCTCGCACGGTCAACGAGACGGCCGAGCA
This sequence comes from Verrucomicrobiota bacterium, assembly GCA_023410155.1. Classification (GTDB taxonomy): domain Bacteria; phylum Verrucomicrobiota; class Verrucomicrobiia; order Opitutales; family Opitutaceae; genus Opitutus. Next base: position 6,386 of record JAEYQF010000260.1, read on the forward strand.
GATCAGTATCGCCGCCAGCGGGCTTCACCAAATTGCCGAACTGGCCCAGCGAAATCTCAAACACGCCGAGCATCTGCCGCAGAAGCTGCACGAGAAGATCGCCGAGTTCCAAGCCCAGCTCGACAACGCGCGTGAGGACGATCGTGAACAATTGGAGAAGGAACTCGAAGAGCTGCGCGCCGCCGAAGGCGAACGGCTCGAAGCGGCCGCGGAAAAGATCGCCCGGGCCATCGCCGACCTCACCAAGCTCGAGTCCGTGGTCCAGAAGCACCTCGCGGCCGCGCAGGACGCCGCCGCCCAGCCACCGACACGGATCGTCACGGCAATCGAAAACGCCACGAACGCCGCAGTCGAACGGCTCGCGCAAACTCCGGCCGGCGACAGCGACGGCGCCGTGGCGCGGATTCGCGAAGCACAGGACGCAGCGCTCATGGCCATCGAAACCGCCCTCCGTTCCGGGACGAGCCGCGCCATGGCGGCGATCGAGTCGGCACTGAGCAAACCTATCGTCGTCTCCGCGCCGGCGATTGCCGCGCCGGCACCGATGGAAGAAAAGCCCGCTCTATCCGAAGAAATGCCCGCGCCCCGGCGTCGTCCTCGCGCGCGCCGTGAGGAGATTACTACGGAAGCTCCGCCGGCTGAGGCTCCCGTCAGCGCGGCGCCCGAGACGGACGCATCAGTCGACTCGACCTCACCGGTCGCGCAATCCTCGACCCGAATCACAGAGGCACCAGCCGCCGAGCCCGCCGAATCGGCGCCTTCGCCGGTCGAAGTGCCTGCCCAAGTCGAGCCCGTTGCCCAGGTGGAATCTCGCGCCGAACCACCCGCTGCGGAGTTGCCCGAAGAGACCGCGACAATCGCCTCCAGCGAAGAGGCTGTCGTGCCGGAGACCACTTCGGCCACGGAGCCGATTACGTCCGCCGATCAATCCGTGGCGTCGAGTGTCCCGCCCGTGCCGGAGGAGACCCCGGACGCACCCGCCGGCGAGCCGAAGCCAGAGCTCGCGGAAACCGAACCCGCTCCCGCCGAGGAACCCGCGCCCAAACCCCGCAAGCGCGCCGCGAAGCCCTCCAGCGATCTCACGATGGAACTGCCCGCCGATGATTTCTCCCAAACGGCGCTGGAAGAAGCCGCGGGCCCGGCAGAACGTGTGATTTCATCGGACGGAGCCACCCGGCTGCTCGTCACTGCTTACATCGGCATCGGCAACCGCCTCTTCGTCCGCGGCGAAGGCCCTGGCCTCAGCGAGGAGAAAGGCGTGCCACTCCAGTTTGTCTCCATCGGCAAATGGCGTTGGGAGACCACCGATGCGACCGCGCCCGTGCGCGTGCGTATCTTCAAGAACGACACGATCGAGTGTCCCGGCCTCGGCGCACTCGCGATCGACCCTGGCCACCAAGCTGAAGTCACGGCGAAGTTCTAAGGCTTGCCGCCAGCTCACGCGTCCGCGAGCGGCGCGTCCCTTTCCCATGCGGGGAACGCTGTAGTCGGCTGGGGCGAGCAGGTTGCACCGCGCACTGCGCCACGCCCGGCCGACCGCGTTTTGCACGAGCGCCCACCCGGTTTTCGGGTCCTCAGGGCGGCCAGGGATTTTTTAAGTTCCTCTCGCTTCGCGTATTCAGAAATCCAGCACACGGCTGGCACCGCATCAGCAAAGAGCGAGGGCGTCTCACTCTTGTTCTACGTCTCAACCTCAAACGGAGGCCTCACTATGTTACGCTGGATTGTGATACTTATCGTGATCGCGCTGATCGCCGGTGTGCTCGGGTTTACCGGGATTGCCGGCGCGGCCACCGATATCGCCCGGATCCTGTTCTATGTGTTCCTCGCGCTGCTTCTCATTGCGGCCCTGGTCAACGCATTCAGCGGTCGTCCCCCTGCTCCTTAACCCAAACTCAAAGCCATGAAATCCCCCATCCTATCCACCCTCGTCATCCTCAGCGCCGGTCTGCTCGTCGTCGGCTGCAACCGCAACGACACCCGCACTGCCGCCAACGACACGGAATCCGCCCTCGAATCCGGCGCCTCCCAGATCAGCGCCGCCACGTCCAACGCGTGGGAAGAGGTCAAGGACTACTCCTACGATCGACGCAACGAACTGGCCGACAGCATCGAGCGCAACTACGACAGCCTGCGCGCCAACGTAAACGACAGCGAAGCCAAGGAGCAGCTCGACGACGCCGGCGAGCGTCTCCGCGAAGCCGCTCGCGAAGTTCGCGTCGCCACCCGCGACAACTGGGAAGATGCCAAGGACAAGCTCCGGGCCGCCTGGAACGACGTTCGCGATCGCTCCGACCGCAGCAACGTAGCCGAGTAACCGGCCGACGTTCGCAGCTCAGTGCTTAGTAATGTGGCGGACGCTCCTGCACGGGAGCGTCCGTTGCATTTCCGGAGCCCGGCGCCCGCTCCCGCAGCACGACCAGTTCGCGCCGCAACCGCGCGATTTCCTCCGAGAGCTCGAGCATCACCTTGTCCTGCGCGGTCACGTGATGCTCCAGATAGGCGATCTTTTCCTCAAGAAGCTGCAGGCGGTCGTTCACGGGTGACAGTAGGCGCTGGCGCCGCCGTGCGGCGTAGTTGCTCGAGTTCGGGCATGATCACGCGCTGATAGCAATCCGGGCAGACCGAGTGGCTGAATTCGCTGCCGGTCCGCTCGTTGATGTAGCCCTCGATCTGCTGCCAGTAGTTCTGGTCGTCGCGGATTTTTTTGCAGTAGGAGCAGATCGGGAGCATCTCCTCGAGCTGCCGCACCTGCGTCGTGTAGCGGAGGATTCTCTCGGCCACGCGCAACCGGGTCCACAGCTCGGTGAAGTCGAGCGGCTTCGTCAGGAAGTCGTCCACGCCCGCGTCAGCCGCCGCACGGCGATTCTCATCCGTCGCGTCACTGCTCGTCAGCAGGATGAAATAGACATACTCGGTGCCGGCACGCGCACGGATGCGCCGGCACAGCTCCAGTCCGTCCACCCCGGGCATCATCCAGTCGCTCACCACCACCCGCGCCGACGACTCGTCGAGCCGGGCGAGCGCCGAGAGGCCGTCCTCTGCCTCGAAAGTCTCGTGCCCGAGATTTCGCAGCGCCTGCCTCAAAACGGCCCGAGCCACGGCATCGTCTTCGGCAGCGACAATCTTCATGTGCCGCAGCTCAAAACATCCGCTACCAACGTGCAACGGGAAACACCGCATGTGACGCGAGCCGCACTTTGGCACGACCTTGTCCACGCTCACTCCCGACCCGATCCGCACCTGGGCGCGACCCGGTCCGCACTCAGGAGCGACTCATGCCACCCGTGCGCTCCAGCGGATCAACCGGCTCGCAGTTTCGTCTCGATGCGCGCCACCGCCTGCTCGATGTCCTCCACCGCATCCGTCGCTTCGGCCCACGCCGGCGATCGCGCCGCTTTCTCCAACTTGAGCAACAGCCCGCGAAGTTCCATTGCGCCCATCATGGCACAGGTGCCCGCGAAGGTGTGAGCGGCGGCCGCCAGGTCCGCGCCGCGGCGCTCCGCGAGCAGGCGGCGCAGAGTGGCGGTGTGCTCAGGCAGCTCCACCAGGAACATCGCCACCAGTTCGGGCCACAGCGAAGGCCCGCTGCGGCCCGGCAAGCGCTGCATCGCGCTCACGATGTTCGCATCGAAATCCTCCCGCTGCACCGCCGCGGCTGCCGACGTCGGATTCGGTTGCGCCGAATCCGCCTCGATCGTGGCAGAGAGCGTCAGTCCCCAGCGCAGCAACGCGGCGCGCAGCTCCTCCACCCGGATCGGTTTTGGCAGATAGTCAGACATGCCGGCGGCGAGGCATTTCGCTCGGTCGTCAGGCATCGCATACGCCGTCAGCGCGATTACCGGCACGGTTCGGTTAAGCTCGCCCGCTTGTCCGGAGCGCAACCGCCGTGTGGTTTCGTAACCATCAAGCTGCGGCATCTGGCAGTCCATCAGCACCAGGTCGAAGTTTCGCGCTGCCAGTGCCGCGAGCGCGTCGTGCCCATCTCCGACACACTCCGCTACGTGGCCGAGCCGGGCCAGTAGCATCTGCACGACCATCTGATTGGCGGCATTGTCCTCGGCGAGCAGGATCCGGGCTGCGCCATGCCCCCCGCCGGCCGGAGGAGTGGCCACCGGTTCGACGATGCCCGGCTCCACCGCCGAGCTGAAAGTGAGGCAGCGTTGCAGATGTGATTCCCGGACCGGCTTCACGAGCGACGCGTCGAAGTCCGAGTCGTCCGCGGCGGGCGAACCGGTGATCGGGCCCGCCGGCGCAAGCAGCACCAGCCGGGTCGCCCCGACCAGCGGATCCGAGCGGATGTGGCCCGCGAGCGCGGGACCGTCGAAGTCGGGCAGTCTCCAATCTATGAATACAAGCGTGAAGGGCCGGCCCGCGGCGTGCGGGGTGGGCAGGCTGGGCCCGCC
>JAEYQF010000291.1 GCA_023410155.1 Verrucomicrobiota bacterium
CCCAGTTAGCGACCCTTGCCCCGCACGTTCGGCAGAATCTCGAAATCCCGGCCAAGTGCGGTCGGGTTCTCGCGCCGCCAGACAGCGTGAAAATAGAGCGTGGAGTTCTCCCAACCGGAGTCGGTGAGGAAATCGACGTCGTAGAAGAGATGAGAAAGGTCCTTCGCCCCGTCGTTGGTGATCTGAATTTTCGCTCCTTTTCGAAAGGGCATCGGGATCTCGCAAACGAAGGATCGCCCCTCCGGATTTGCGAGGAGCGCGCTGTGGAACGGTGCCGTGCGCCCCAGGTTCGCCCCAAAAAAATCACCCAGCGGCACAGCCACCGCAGGCGTCGATTCCCCATCCCAAAACATTTCGAGACGCAAAGCGCGCAGCATCGCCGGTGAGCGGTCCATCACGGTCAGCCAGAGGCGCGTCACGCGGCCCGAACCCGTGGTCTCGAGCAGCGTGTGCGTGTGCCCGGCAGGAAGTGAAACGAAGGCCCGTCCCTTGGCGCCGCCGTTTTCGCGTGCTCCCGCGGAGGGCTGGCCATTGGGGTTTTCCGGCGTGCTCCAGCGCGTGGACACGTCGTCACGATGACGAAACAAGGAGTCGAGGTCCGCGAAGGTCGGCGCGGTGATCAGCGCGCAGAGCGCGATGCGTGCGAGCACCCGAGCCTGGGCACGTGGGGTGAGCAACATGCTGTCACCGTAGCGGCGGCGGATTGCACTGCAAACCGGGCCTCGGATCGGCACCGCCCGGGCGTCTTGCGACTTGGCAGAGCGGAGCAACATCGCACCGTGGAGGAGCACCCCCGCTCTTTCCCCATGAACCGTCGCACCTTCGTCCAATCCTCGCTCGCAGCCGCCGGCGCTGCTCTTCTCGCCCGCAACTCCCTCCCCGCTGCCGACGGAAACCCATCGCGCACGAGCGCCACGTTCCAACTCGGCTACGGCCCGCATCCAGACATGTTCAAGGAGCTGGCGGGAGCTGATGTGATCGACCAGATCCATTTCGCGGCGGACCAGGGCTTCACCGCGTGGGAGGACAACGGCATGGCGGGGCGGCCGGCAGCCGAACAGGAGGCGATCGGCCGCGCGCTCGCCGAGCGGAAGATGCAGATGGGGGTTTTCGTGGCGTATGCGAGTTTCGACGAACCGACGTTCGTGGTCGCCGATTCCGCGAAGCAGGACGAGGTCCTGCGTCAGGTCCGCGGCGCGGTCGACGTGGCCAAGCGCTGCGGCGCGCGTTGGTTCACCGTCGTGCCCGGCTCCGTCGACCAGCAACCGAACAAGGGCGAAAAGTGGAATCGCTACGGCGGGCCTCGGCTCGCGGAAGGTTACCAGACGGCCAACGCGATCGAGTTGCTGCGCCGGTGTGCGGCCATCCTCGAGCCACACGGGCTCACGATGGTCCTCGAACCGCTCAACTGGTTTCGCGACCACGGCGGCGTTTTTCTCCAGAGATCGGATCAGGCGTATGCGATCTGCAAGGCCGTCAGTAGTCCCGCGTGCAAGATCCTGTTCGACATCTACCACCAGCAGATCACCGAGGGCAATTTGTTGCCGAACATCGAGCGCTGCTGGGACGAGATCGCTTACTTCCAGTGTGGAGATAATCCCGGCCGCAAAGAGCCCGGCACCGGCGAGATCAATTATCGCAATATCTTCCGCTACTTGAAGCAGCGGGGGTTCGCCGGCGTCGTCGGTATGGAGCACGGCAACTCGCGTCCCGGAAAGGACGGAGAACTCGCCGTCATCCGCGCTTATCGCGAGGTGGATGAGAGCTGAGGGCCGAACCGCCGAAATCTGATCACGGCCACAGATTCCATGGATGCGCACGGATCGTCCGATTACCGGGCGCACGATGGGATTCTTCGCTCCGCTCGGAACGACGAAAAGGGCGACCGAGACTTCGCTCGTCGCCCCTGACTCTCAACTCCAGCCTCTGAGCTCCCAGCTACGCACGCGGCTTCACAGGCTCTTCAAGTAGGCGACGATATCGGCCACACCCTGCGCATCGAGACCGAGTTGCTCGGCATTGAGCATCAGCGAACGGTGCAGACGATCCTTGGCCTTCACGCGATCGGCCGGAATCAGCTGCGTCACGCCTCCGAGACTTTGCACGACGAGCGGATTGCCACCGGAGAGCTCCATGCCATGGATCACGCGATCGTCCGTCAGCGTGACGGCGATGCCCTCATAGCCGTGTGCGATGCTGGCCGATGGATTCACGATCGCCTCGATCACAACTTCCGTGGTCTGCAACTTGGCAAACTCCGTGAGATCCGGGCCGTATTCGATGCCCTGATTACCGATGCGGTGACAAAGGAAGCACGAGGCAATCCGCGCGCCGCCGCGGGCCGCGTCGCCTTGAAGCGCGGCGATCTCGGCGACCGGCGGCAGCGTGGTCGGCTGCGGCTCGGGCACGACACTCTCGTTGAGCTCCACTTTCTCGGGATCGTAGAGGCCGCGTGACTTCAACTCGGCGTCGAGGCCGTGCGCAGCCCAGCGGGAGTCCTTGTAATTGAGCAGCCACCAGAACGCGTGGCGTTGCACGATGCCTTCGCGTTTTTGAGCGAGGTCGAGGAGTGCGGTCGCGGCTTCGCGTGTGGGGATGAAGCCCAGCGCGGTCACCGCCGCGAGCCGCTGCTTGTCGGAGAGCGTGGAGGCATGCGCGCGCGCGGCGAAGTGCGGGACGGCCGCGGCGGGCGTCAGCCGCCAGACGAGGTCGGTGTAGGCCTGAGTCCATTTTGTGGCGTCCCGCTCGGTCTGCGTGGCAGCGAGAGCGGCGTAGATTTCCGCTTCCTTCCCGGTGCAGCCGATCCCCCACGCTTCGAGATAGGTGCGGTCTTCGCCGTCGTAACCACGCGCGAGGGCGAGCAGAAGATCGCGCGATTGCGAGAGGGGCACGTCGCGCAGTGAGACGGCGACTTGGCGGCGCACGGCGGCGGACGGATCGCCGACCAAGCGGGCGGCGTGTTCGAGCGGACGATGCCCATGTCGCACCAAAGCGCGGAACGCCGCGGTCCGCAGCGCGGCATCGGTCGAGCCGAGTTGCGCCTCGACTCGCGCCAAACCTTCGGCGCCGAGTTCCGCAAGCAGCCAGACAGCGCGCGCACGCAGGTAGGGATTTTCAACTTCGAGCAGCGCCGCCACAGGTTGCACTGCCGCCGCGCCCTGATCGCGCAGCTTCACATAACCGAGCGAGCGCACATTCACCGCCGGACTGCGAAGCGCAGCGATCTGGCCCTCCGTCGTGGCGAGATCGAACTTCGGCACGACTGATTTGAGTCCCTTCGGCGCCACGCGGTAGATCGCGCCGGCCACCTGATCGTCGAGATCCTGGTGCCCACCCGTGCGCGGATCGAACCAGTCGGCGATGTAGACTGCACCATCGGCTCCCACCATCACGTCGGACGGGCGGAAGAAGGTGTTGAGTTCGTTGTTGGTCCTGCCCCACAGGCTGTCGATGCCAGCGAAGGCTTTCTCGAGGTTGCTCGTGACGAAGTCGAAGCGCTCAAGCTTGAATCCGGCGCCGTCGGGTTGCGGGCGGTAACCGAGGATCGTGTTGCGAGGGGAGTCGGCGCTCAGCAAAGTGCCGCGCCACTCGGGCCCAAACGCGTCGCCCTCGTAGTAGCCGATGCCGGTCGGGGCTCCCGCGCCGTAGACATCACCTGCGGGCATGATGCCAGGATCCTCCTGGCGCCACTCGGCGGTGGGGATGCTCTGGCCGGGCCGGCGGTCCGCGTGCCACGAGCGCTTGCCGTCGCGCGAGAAAAAACCGGCGTTGCCGAACTCGAGCACGAACGACGTGCGGCACGCCGGCGGATCGTCGTTGTCGTTTTGGAAAACATCGCCGAACGACGTCACGGTTTGCTCGTAGCTGTTGCGGTAGTTGAAGCCGATGATCTCCGTGCCCGTCGCGTCAGGCCGCATGCGCACGGTGAAGCCGCCGACGTAAACGTGGCCGTCGTCGCTCTTGGCGCCGGCGAGTCCGGTGGGCGTCCAGCTGTAGATCGGCGGCGCCGTGTTGCCCCAATGCGGCTCGTAGGAACTGCCGACACGGAACGTCCGGCCCTCGCGGTCGGTGAAATGTGCGCTGTTGTTGCCCTGGCTGAAATACCAACGGCCGTCGGGGCCGAAGGTGACGGAGTGCAGCGCGTGATCGTGGTTGCGGCCGTTGAAACCGGTGAGGAGCACTTCACGTTTGTCGATCGCTGGATCCCAGCGCGCGTTGCGGTCGACATCCGTGTAGATGATGAGATCGGGCGCATTGGAGACGATGATGCGGTTGTCGAGCACCGCGATGCCGAGCGGCGCGACCAGGTCCGGCTCCTGGATGAACACATGGCTCGAATCGGCGCGACCGTCGCCATCGGTGTCCTCGAGCACGACGATGCGATCGCCGGCAGGATCGCGCTTCTCGTGATGGCGATAATTGACACCCTCGGTGACCCAGATGCGGCCCTGCGCATCAGTGTCCATGTTGGTCGGATTGCGCAGTTGCGGGGCCTGCGCCCAAACCGTGATCTCGAAACCTTCCGGCACCGCGAAACGCTCGGTCGGCACCAGTGTTGGCGCTGGAGGAGCAACGGGAGCTGGTTGCGGTTCCGCCGAAGCCAACGACGGAGAAGCGGCCACAGCAATCAGGAGACCAACAGCAAGACGCGGGGGAAACGAAGACATGGTTGTGCGGGGGTGTGCGCCGGCGAACTCCGCCGGGGGATGAGGGGAACCACACCGTAAGTGTCGCCGTTTGCAGAGCGCAAGACCCGGCGCCATCCGCGGGACGCGAGGTGCATCGCGCGCGATCAATGGGTGCCGGCCTCGGTCGCGGGTTCCCGGGTCGCCGGCTCGGGCTCGTGGCGCTTGCGCCAGATCCAGCGGAAGTTCGTGAACCAGCTCACGCTGAAGCCCGCCACCATCGCGAACACCGAAGCGAGCAGATAGTTCATACCGAGCGCCTTTAGGGCGTTGGCGGCGCCCCACCAGAGGGCAAACGACATCGCGTTGGCCACGTGATACTGCACGAGTCGTTTCCACGTGGGTCGCGGGTAACCGAAGACCCACCGGTCATTCACCAGGAAGCGGAGGAGATTGCAGATCTCCGACTGCACCAACGTGCTCAGCGCGTAGTGCCAATGCAGTCCGTCGACGAAAAGCTTCAGCAGCGCGAGGCCCAACGCCGTGAACAGCGTCGCCACCGCAAACCACCGGAATCTCCGATCCGCCCGTATCCGCTTCGACCAAGCACGCATCGCCCCTCATCGACCAGCCGCACCGCCACAGTTCCCTGCCTCGCACCGCGACAAAGCACGAATATCGCGGAACCATCGCGCGCGCGGTGCGTTTCTCCCTGCGTCTCCCCGACACCCCGACAGTTCCATTTGCCTCGCCGCCAATCACGCCCACGCTCCCCGTTCTTCATGATGCTTCGCCTCTCGCTTCTTCGTTCAATCGCGCTGCTCGCCCTCCTAGTCGCCGCGTGCTCACTTGCGCCTGCGCAAGTGCCCTTCAGTGCCAGCCGCGAAGCTCTGCGAAACGCCGCCTCCCTGCCCCGTCTCTCCGTGCAGGGCAATCGCTTCGTCGACCCCGCGGGCAAGACCGTGATCCTGCGCGGCGTCGCCGCCTCCGATCCCGCGGCGCTCCTCGAACGCGGTCAGTGGGGCCGGCGCTATTTCGAAGCGGCTCGCAGCTGGAATGCCAACGTCATCCGCATCCCCGTGCACCCGGAGGACTGGCGCAAACTCGGTGAAGAGGAATACCTCAAGCTCCTCGACGACGCCGTGCGCTGGTCCGGCGAACTAGGGATGTATGTCATCATCGACTGGCATGTGATCGGCAATGTGCTCACCGGCGTGTATCACCGCCCCAGCTACATCACCTCCCGCGACGAGACGTTTCGCTTCTGGTATACCATCGCCCAGCGCTACAGGGGCATACCGGTCGTCGCCCTCTACGAACTCTACAACGAGCCCACGAATCGCAACGGCCAGATGGGCCGCCTCCCGTGGGCCGACTACAAGGCCTTCATCGAGGACTTGATCTACATGCTCCGCCACATCGACCCGGACTGCATCCCCCTCGTGGCCGGTTTCGACTGGGCCTACGACCTGTCGCCGATCCGCGACGAGCCGATCGGCTTTCCGGGCGTGGCCTACGTCACCCATCCGTATCCACAAAAGCGTGACAACTGGGAAAAGAGCTGGGAGCGCGACTGGGGCTTTGCCGCGAAAAAATATCCCGTGGTCGCCACGGAGTTCGGCTTCATGAGCGCGGACGGCCCCGGCGCACACAATCCGGTGATCGGCGACGAGACCTACGGTGAAGCGATCATCAAATTCTTCGAGCAACGCGGCATCTCCTGGACCCCGTGGGTCTTCGACCCGCACTGGTCGCCGCAGCTGCTGCAGGATTGGGACTACACCCCCACCCGCCAGGGACGGTTCTTCCGCCAAAAGCTCCAGCAGCTGAATAAGTAAAACGTTTCGCCTCCGCGCTGCGCGCGCGTTCGTTGGCTCCTTCGCCCTCATGAATCTCACCAAGCACTGGGCCGCTCACCTTGATGACTACGCGATCGACCTCGCGTGGGTGGACGACGGCACACGCCTCGCGGCCGCGAGCGCCGCCGGATCGATCGGCATCTTTGCCGCGCTCGACGGTGCGAAACTCCACACGCTCCCCGGGCACGACGGCGGGACCAACTGCCTCGCGTGGCAGCCCGCGAGCCACCTGCTCGCAAGCGGCGGCCAGGACGGCTCCGTGAAGTTCTGGGATACTGCCGCCGGCCAGCACAGCGCCACCGCCGAACTCGGCGGCGACTGGGTCGAACACCTTGCGTGGCGCCGCGGCGCCGCGGCCGCCAGCCCTGCGCTGCGCTTTTC
>JAEYQF010000331.1 GCA_023410155.1 Verrucomicrobiota bacterium
CCGATGTATTCCGTCACGGTCGCATCGCCCTCGAACACGACGAGACTGGTGCAGACTTCATTGAGGAAAGCGCGGTCGTGGCTCACGAGCAGGAGCGTGCCGCCGAACTCGACGAGCAGATCTTCGAGCAACTCCAGCGTCTCGGCATCAAGATCATTGGTCGGCTCGTCGAGCACGAGCACATTGCACGGTTTCGTGAAGAGCCGCGCGAGCAGCAGTCGGTTGCGTTCGCCACCGGAGAGCGCGCGGATGGGCGTGCGGGCGCGCGCAGGCTCGAACAGAAAATCCTCGAGGTAGGAAATCACGTGACGCGTCCGGCCGTTAATCGTCACGGTCGCGTTGCCGTCGGCGACGGCGTCCTGCACGCGCATCGATTCGTCGAGCTGCGCGCGGAGCTGGTCGAAATAGACAACCTCGAGCCGCGTGCCTTGCTCGACCGAGCCCTCGGTCGGCGTGAGTTCGCCGAGCAGCAAGCGGAGCAGCGTCGTCTTGCCCGCGCCGTTGGGACCGACGATGCCGATCTTGTCACCGCGCTCGATGCGCAGGTCCAGGTGGCGCACGATCCAGCGGTCGCCGTAGCGGAACCCCGCGTCTTCGCAGGTGATCACCTTGAACCCGCTGCGGTCCGCCTCCTGCGCGGTGAGTTTCGCCGTGCCGGTGCGATCGCGGCGGGCGGCGCGCTCAGCGCGCATTTTCTCGAGCGCGTGGATGCGGCCCTGCGCGCGCGAGCGCTGCGCCTTCACGCCGCGACGAATCCAAACCTCCTCCTGCGCGAGCTTCTTGTCGAACTGCGCGCGCTCGACCTCCTCGGCTTCGAGCACCGCCTGCTTGCGCACGAGAAACGTATCGTAGTCGCAGGCCCAGCCGATGAGTTTGCCGCGGTCCACTTCGACAATGCGGGTCGCGAGTTTCCTCAGGAACGCCCGGTCGTGGGTGACGAAAACCAGCGCGCCACCCCACTCGAGCAGGAACTGCTCGAGCCACTGGATGGACTCGAGATCGAGGTGGTTGGTGGGCTCATCGAGGAGCAGGAGTTGCGGCTGCTCCACCAAGCCGCGCGCGAGGAGCACGCGGCGTTTCTGTCCGGCGGACAACGCGGCGAACTCCTCCGTGGCGGGCAGCTTCATCCCCTCGATCAAGCGCTCGACGCGATCGTGGCGCTCCCAGTCGTTGTGCTCCTCGTAGCTTCCGCCCTCGCCTTCGACGACGCTTTGCACGGTGCCCGTCAGGCCTGCCGGCACTTCCTGTCGCAGGGTCGAGAACACCGCCTCGGGTTGGCGAAACACCTGGCCTTCGTCGGGCTTCAGTTCACCTGCGATGACCTTCATCAGGGTCGATTTGCCCGCACCATTGCGGCCGACGAGACACACGCGTTCGCCGCGGTCGATCTGGAGATTGACGCGATCGAGCAGCGGTGCGCCGCCAAAGCTGAGACTGACATCGAGGAGACTGACGAGGGCCATGAACCGCCCACCTTGAACGCCGGCCCCCGCGTGGCGCAAGGCCCGCCTTCAATCGCGAGACACTCGCCCTGACATCAGCGATGCGCGGATCGCTCCGACAAACCGCTCCCGCGAAAAAAGCCCACGGCGCGAGAGCGCGCGCTGGTGCAGCTCTTGTTGCTGCGTGTCATCGCGGCAAATGCGCAGCAGTTTCTCGCTCGCTTCGTCGTCGCTGCAATACAACTGGCGATCGTCGCCAAGGATCTCCGCCGGACCGCCTTCCGTGGGCGCGAGCACGACGAGCCCGGCATCCTGCATCTCCGCCACGGCAATGCCGAAGGGCTCCTCATTCATCCCGTGCAGCCCGTAGCGGCTGGTCGCGAGCAACGCGCCGAGTTCCTCGCGCGCAAGTCCCACCTGCAATTCGGCTCCGGCTTCACGCATCCGCTGCTCGATCTCTCTTCGCTCACGCGCTCCGCAATCCCAGCGGCCGGCGAATACGAGCCGCAACGAAGCGCCTCGCTCCCGCGCGGCCGCCACGATGCGCAGCACGCGCTCCAGGCCTTTCCACCAAATGATCCGGCCCACGCACACCACCCGCTGCTCGCGCTCCGCCCACGGACGAAGATCCGTCTCCCGCAGCAGCGGCGGCACGGGCGGATAAATCACTTCACACGAGGTGCCGTAGATCCGATGCCACGCGGCGGCGGTGAATTGCGAGTTCACCCAGGTGACATGGTCGCGCTCGCTCGTCGCCGCACCCGCTTCGAGCGCGCGCGAGACCAGTTCGTGCACGCGGGCTGCACCCGGAAGACGATGCCACTTCGTCCGCTCGCCGGAGTCAGGAAGCCGGGGGAAATGGACGTATTGAAAACCTGGATGCGGCAGCCGCATCTCGTCACACGTGCTGATCCAGCGCATCGCATTCTCCTGCACGGCGAGCTGCCGCGCGAATCGCTCGAGCACCGCTCGCCGCAGGCGATGACCGCGACCAGGCGCGGCCCGCAGAGAAACCCGCCACGCCGCAGGCAGCCGCTGCGCAGAGAGGTTGGCTTGCGTTTGCAGCGTCGTGCCGAACGCGGCGTCGATCTCGCGCCAGTCGACGCGCTGCTCGGTCACAAGCATCACCTCGCGTTCTGCGGCGAGCGCCTGCAGCACCCACGCGCCAACCAATTCGCCGCCTCCCCGTGGGCCGAAGCCCGGATGCACGACTGCCCACCGTCCGCTCATTGCGTCAGGAAAAGCTGTTCCGCCTCGCGCACAAACGAATGGGCGAATCGTTCCGCCGAGAACAGTGCGCGGGCCCGATCCCGAGCCGCCAATCCCATCGAATCGACTCTTGCCGGATCGCGCAACCACTCGCGCATCGCAGCACCGAAGTCTTCCGGTGTAGGCGCCCGCAACGCACCGGTCGCCCCGTCGACCACGATCTCGCGCGGTCCGCCGGCCTTCACCGCGAGCACGGGGAGCCCGCGCATCATCGCCTCGATCAGCACGATTCCGAAATGCTCTTCCGTCGCCGAATGGATGAGCACGAAAGCCTCGGCCCAGAGCTCCAGCAGCGCACCATCACTCGGATTTTTGATCAACTTTACCCGCTCCCGAAGGCCGTGTCCTTCCACCTCGGCTTGCAGCCGGGTGACCAGATCGACCACCTCGGGGCGGCGGTCATCGTATCCACCGGCGATGATCAGGCGGCAGCGGGAAAACTCCTCTGCGGCCGTGTGCTCGCGCAGCCACGTGAAGGCCGCGATGGCGAGCGACAGGTTTTTCAGCGGATCGAATCGGCTCACCGCGAGAAACGTCACCGTCGAGTCCTGCGCATGTCTCGGCGGCAGCGACACAACGGAAGTGCCCGGATGCACCACCGAGATTTCGCGATTCCGCAACGATGGAAACGTCTGCCGCACCGCAGCGCGGGTAAACTCGGAGTTGACGACGATGCGATGCGCCGCCGCCAACCCGCGCTCTTCGAGTCGCGCCGCCGCCCAACGATACACGCGATGCGGCCAGCTCCACTGCCCCGGGAAAAGCGCGTCGGGATAATGGCAATACGCGAGCACGCGCGCGTCCGGCCAATCCCGTCGCATCCATGCGGCGGCGTGCACCAGTGCGTCGCAGACAAACAAATCCGGAGCTACGCTGCTTTGCCGCAGCGCACGGAGCAGCCGGCGTTGCCGGCGGAGATTCCGCCAAAGTCGGAAGCGGCTAAACCTGCCCCGCCCCTCCGCCTTCTCGACCCGCACGGTCAACGCGCCGTTTGCCACTTCTGGGATCGCGTCCGGATCGCGGCATTCGTTGACCCACATCTCCACGCGCCAGCCGGCCGCCTGCAACGCGAGCGCCGCATCGATTGCGAGCCGGTCCGCCCCGCCGAAGCCGAGCCACGGTCGCACGAAGACTGCGAAACGCGGTTTCATACGACGACCTCCGTTTCAAATCTTCGCAGCCAGCCGTCGAGGGCGTGTGTCCAACGCGCTTCCCACTCCTCCGCGCGATGCGGTTTGCACGGAGCCTCCCCATCCCGCGCCAGATTACGCAAGCACGTCTCCAACTCGTCATCCGTGTGAAAACGCATGATCGACGGCTCCGCACCCAACTCGTCGAGCACGGGACCATAGTCACGCACCAGCGCCGGCAAACCCGCACCTCCGAAGTCGGCCAGCTTCATCGGCAGATCGAGCCCGGAAGACGACACGTGCAAACAAAGTCCGGCGTCCGCGAGTGTCAGGAACTCTGGATACGCGCCAGCCGGCAGCCAGCCGGTGCGAATTTCGATCGGCCCGGCCGGCAGCTGCCCCAGCTCGCGCTCGAACTTTTCACGGCCGGGTCCTCGCCCGGTCGCGAACACGACCAGGCGCGAGTCATGCCAGAGTGCGGACCGGGTCGCGGCCAGGTGCGCCACGCGTCGGAGCGCGTCGAGGTCCTCGTCGCGCCCCCAGCTGGAGGGGGCCGCGACCCAGCACGCGTCGATCCGCGGCAACGGCTGATCCGGCCACACGCGTCGCCACCACTCTCCGCGGTCTAGGGGTCGGACCACGTGTGTGCGCCGCGAAGGCGCATCGTAAACGACGCGCGCCGTTTTCAACCCCCAGTGTCGCGCGAGGGCTTGCGAAACCGATACGTGCAAACCGGTGCGCAGTGCAGGAATCCTCTCGAGCAAACGATAGATGTTCACTGCGAATCGACTCCGCTCCGGCGCCAACGCCAGGAGCGTGGAACCCAAATTGTGCCAGTCGACGACCACGGCAGCGCCGCGCGCCGCACTGCCGAGCCACGCCGCAAACACCGCAGGAAAGCCCGGCGGATTCTGCACGAAGGCGACGCTCCACGATTCGTCCGCGGCAAGTCTGCGCGTCAGCGCAACTACGTTACGCAGCAGCATCGCGGCGCCGGCGCGCAGCTCCCAGACGCGCACACCGGAGTCGGCCGCGAGATCCTCAGGCAGCGCGTTTTCGAGAGCTCCCGCCAGCGTGACTCGCCAGCCGCGGTCGCGGAAGGCGCGGGCGTGATTCAGCATCCGCGGACTGCGTCCGAGATCGCCCAGCACAATCACAACAACATGGGGACGAAAGGCGCGACGCATCAGGGTTGCCGGCACCAAATCGGAATTGTGATTCGCGGACAAGCGCCTATGGCTCGGCCCGATCGCGTGCGCCACTCCTTTGTCATCGCCGGCGGCTATACCGCGGGCCACATCACGCCGGGACTGGCGTTGATCGAGGCCCTGAAGGCCGCGCACCCGGAACTCGATGTGCTCTTCGTCGGAGCCAACCACGGGATCGACCGCGAACTGGTGACTGCCGCGGGGATCGATTTCCAAGGGCTGCCGGCCTTCCCTTTCGCCCGCCAGCGCCTGGCGAGCCGCGGGCTTTCGCTGGTCGCCCTGGTGCCCGCGTTCGTGCGCGCCCGCCGGCTGCTCCTCCGGCGGCGGGCCGTCGGGGTCTTCGGCCTGGGCAGTTTCGGATCGGTGGCGCCGGGTCTGGCCGCCCGTTCGTTGCGCCTCCCGCTGAGCCTCCTCGAGCCGAACTCCGCCATGGGCGTGGCGACCCGCGCGCTGTATCCATTTTCTGAGCACTGTTTCGTCTCGCGCCTTTTCTCCCGTCCGCCGGACTGCGTGCGGATGCGGGAAACCGGAGTGCCTCTGCGTGAGGCCGTGAGGCAGCATGTGCGCACGCGCACGGGGCCCGACCGGCACGCCAATCTCGCCGTGCTGGGCGGCTCGCTGGGCGACCCGTTTCTCAACCGGCAGACTCCGACGCTCCTGCGCGAGCTCGCGCGACGGGGCGTCGAGTTGTCCGTCGTGCACCAATGCGGCCACGGCGTGCATCCCGGCCCGATTCGCGCCGCCTATGCGGAGGCGGGCGTGGTCGCGCGGGTCGAGCCGTTTGCCGATCCGATCCTGCCCGTGCTCGCGGCCGCCGACGTGGCGATCACCGCCGCCGGTGCGATCACGCTGCACGAGCTGGCGGCGCTCGGCGTGCCGGCCCTCGTGGTGCCGCTCAGCGGCGCGGCGGCCGGGCATCAACTGGCCAACGCCCGCGCGTTTGCGGCGGCCACCGGATGCCCGGTGCTGCCGGAATCGGCGTGCACTCCGCAGGCCGCGGCCGACGCTTTGCTCCCGATGGTGACGGAGGCGGAACATTGGGTCTCGTTGAGCGGCAAACTGAAAAGCTTCGCGCCGCTGGAAGCCGCGCGACATTGCGTGGACGTGGTCTTCGGGCGCAGCCAAGCCGCGCATTGAGAAAATGAATACACGGCAATGGCTCGGCGTTTTGCTCACGCTTGGCGTCTGCATGGCAGCGACGTTCTGGTTGCGCGTGGCGCCCGTGAAGGAGCGGGTCCTGCCGCCGGCGGGTGGAGTCATGCTGCCGGAGACCGATCCCTATTTCCACTTTCGCCAGGCCCGGCACGCGCTGGAACATTTCCCCCACGTGCTGCGGTGGGACGCCTACACGCACTACCCGACGGTGATGCGCAGCGACGCCGCGGGGCTCTACGACGTGGCGCTCGCCGGCGTCGCGCGGCTGGTCGCGCTCTTTGGGGTGCCCCCCATGCGGGCACTCGAGCTCGTCTGCGTGTGGTTCCCGCCGGTGGGCGCCGCATTGTTGTTGCCGCTCGTGTTTCTGCTGCTGCGCCGGATCAGTTCGCCGGGCATCGCCGCGTGGATGCTGCTGTGGGTCGTGCTGATCCCGGCTGACTCGGTGATGAAGACGATGTTCGGCTTCTGCGATCACCACGTCGTGGAGATGCTCTGCAGCGTGCTGGCAATCTGGACCTGGACGCGCCTCGTGCAGTCGGCGACCGATTCGGTGCACGCGTGGTGGGAGCCGGCTTTTGGCGCCGCCTGGCCGCTCGCGATGATTCAGTTCACCTGGCTCGGCGGACCGCTCTACCTGCCAATTTTCGCCCTCGCGCTGGCGGGCCAGTGTGTGGCGGATGTTTGCGCTGGGCGGGAGGCGGGACCGACGCTGCGCGCGGGAGCGCGATTCTGGCTGGCCTTTGCCATTCTCGTGGCGGTGCCCCCGCTTTTCAGCAAAGTGCTGGTGCTCGAGCCGACCTTGTGGCGTTTCACGCTGCTCGGCGCAGTGGCGTTGCTCGCCGCGTTGCGGACCGCAGCGTGGTGGATGGAGACACACGCGATCGGCTGGTCGGCGGGCACCCGGCTGACGGTTCTCGGCGCGACCACGGCGATCGCAGGGGGGGCGGCGCTAGGGTGGATCGCACCGGCGCGCGAACTCGCGGCGGCCATGTTCACGCCGAAAACCACGTCGGTGCAGGAGCACGTCGAAGTCACGTGGCACTATTTCTTCCGCGCGACGAGTGTGGCGGGCGGACTCGCGCTGCTTGCGCCCGTGATCGCGCTGCTGACTGGAGCGTGGCGCCGGTCCGGCTGGTGGGCGGCGGTGATCGTCAGCGCCGGACTGCTCGTGCTCTGGGCGCGGACGTTCGACTACGGTTATCTCGCGGGCTTGCACGCGGTGCTACTCGCCGGGGCCGGCTGGGGTGCGCTGCGGGGAGAAAGCTCGGAGACCGTGCGGCCATGGAACGGATTCGGCCTGCTCGCAATGTTGACCGCCGGCGTGGCACTGCTCGCGTGGCCGTTGAAAAAGACGCTGCCATTCTGGATCGAGCATCCGCAGGGAGCCTTTCTCGTGCACGACGGCTGGGTGCAGGCGATGACGTGGTTGCGCACGCAGACGCCTCTACCCGTGCGCGGAGGTCCCGACGGTGAACTGCCTCTTGGCCGAGCGGGCGTGATGACTGACTGGGCGATGGGCAACATCGTCAATACGCTGGGCGAACGGCCGGCCACCGCTTCGCGCTACCCGGAGGCCGATCGCCTCGCACCGCTATTCCTCACGGAAGAATCTGCCGTCCGCACCGCCCCGCTCGGGGCGTCCACCGTGCAAAAAGCCGTCCGTTACGTGGCCGTGGACCCCCGCAGCATCGGCGACTTCTTCGGAGGGCATCTGGCGACCACGGGCGACGACTTCAAACGCTTCCGCGGCCTGGAAGTGGTGCGCGACATCTACGGTCGCACCCGGCTGCAAGCGAACCTCGGAGACGCCTACAAGGCGACCTTCGCGTATCAGCTGCTGGTGAACGACGGCAACGGACTCTCGCATTTCCGCCTCGTTTACGAGTCGCCGCAACGGATGGAGCTGAGCCTGTCGGTCGACCAGCGCGCCCGGCGGATGCGTCCGGTGACACGTTTGATCCCCGCGGGGGAGAGCGACGAAACACCGATCGTGCCGCCCGCCGGGGACGTGCAGATCCTCTCGTCGCACCGGCTGGCGAGTGTGAAGTTGTTCGAGCAGGTTGCGGGCGTGCGACTCGCTGGGACGGCGCCCGCTGGGGCGCGCATCGAGTGCGAACTACCGCTGCGCGCGAGCGCGACCGGCCGGCGTTTCACCTATCGCAACTTCACACGGGCCGACGAGGCGGGCCGGTTCGAGCTGGTCGTGCCGTATGCGACGGAGGCGGTGCCGACCTCTGGCGTGCAGGCCGAAAGCGAAGCAAAGGTGT